>DATLSW010000295.1:0-11217 GCA_035533955.1 Ktedonobacteraceae bacterium
GGAGCATGAATGACAGGAGATTGGCCTTTGATCCGGCCAGACCAGGATACAGGAAGTAGGCCATCGCTGCTCCCATTACGAGCGGGAGAACAATGCCACTCAGCGAGACGGCAACGGCTTTTCGGCTCTGGCCCAGCATCACATGGGTATCGATACGCGCGCCCAGCGAGAACATATAGAGGATGAGGCCGATATCGCCCAGTGTCTGTAGTGTAGGCAAGACACTGATCGGAAACAAGGTTTTTTCGACTCCAGGCAAGAGCGCACCTAACAGTGAAGGGCCGAGCGCGAGACCCGCCAGAATCTCCCCAATCACCCATTGTTGGCCGATGAGTCGGCAGAGGTAGCCGAAAACCTGTACCACCAGCAGAATGACGATCAGTTGTACGAGGATTTGACCGGTGAGCATAGAAGCCTCCTTCACTGCGCTAACTTTGCTTGTATCCAGAGGAGGTTAGCTTGCCTGGGCCTATTGTTGCCATGGGACGACACATTGTTGAACGAATCGTAGTAAAAGTATACCATGTTTTGCTGCCGGAGCAAGCTTCAGATCGATTTTGTGAAATTTTACCATTGTGTCTCTACCGCTGAGTGGAACAATCTCTCACTGCATGGAAAAGCCTGATATAGTACAATGAAAGAGACGATCCATCTATCTACCAGGGGCGCGATAAATCGGCCCCTACGGAGGCTAAAACCGTGCGCGATCTCTGGCAACAACTCATATTGAATCTCGGACAAGGCGAAACGGTGGCGCTGGCGACCATTGTCAAGCGCAAGGGATCGGTGCCGCGCGAGGTGGGGGCGAAGATGCTGGTGCAGCGCGGCGGCGCGATCAGCGGTACGGTCGGCGGCGGCTGCGGCGAGGCCGAGGTGTGGCGCGGCGCGCTGAACGCGATCGATACGGGACGGCCAGCGACCGTGCAGGTCGATCTAACCGAGGAGATCGCTATGGAGAGCCAGGGTGTGTGCGGCGGCACGTTCGACGTCTTCATTCAGCCGTGGCACAATACGCCGCTGCTGGATCAGCCGTCGATGCGGCAGATTGCCCAGACCATTTGCAGCGCGCTGGATGGAGAACACGCCAGCGCGCTGCTGACGGTGATCGCCGCCAGTCAGGAGTGGCGCGCGCAGATTGGTCGGCAGATGTTGCTCCATGAAGACGGCAGTGCGTCTGGCACGCTCTCACTGCTGGATACAGGGTCTGAATCGCCAGCGCAACTTGCCCAGGCGGCGCGGCAGTCCATCAACGCAGGGAAGCCGCGCGTCGAGAAGATCAAAGGCCCGGAGGACGCCTGGGCCGAGGTCTTCATCGAGCCGTTTCTGCCGCCGCCCGTCCTGCTGATCGCGGGCGCGGGCCACATTGCCGTACCCCTGGCCGCGCTCGCTCATCTGATGGGTTACTCCGTCAGCGTCACCGACGACCGCGCGTCTTTCGCCAACCGCGAGCGTTTTCCCAATGCCAGACGCCTGCTCGTAGGCGATATCGAAGCTACGCTGCGCGACTATCCCATTACACCGCGCACGACTATCGTGTTGGTGACGCGCGCCCACGCCCACGACGTGCAGGGTTTGCGCGCCATCATCGATGCGCCTGCCGCTTATATCGGCATGATCGGCAGCCAGCGCCGCGTCTGGGCTGTCTTCAAGTTGCTGCATGACGAGGGCGTACCAGCCGAAAAGCTGCTGCGCGTGCGCGCGCCCATCGGCCTCGCTCTGGGCGGCGCGACACCCGCGGAAATCTCCCTGGCGATTATGTCCGAAATCACCATGTTGCATCACGGCGGCTCCGGCACGGCGCTGTCCGAGCCGCTGCGCGAACGCTACCGGCGGCGATTGGAACGATTGGATCAGGACGACGATTGATCGCTTTACCTGAAACAACTATCTCGTTTGCTAACACAGAAGTGGAAAGGCGCGGGTTAGTTCAGCGAGCCCCAGGGTTTGGCGCGGCGGCGCGCTTTTTGCGCCTCCTGGGCGTTACCCAGCAGTTCGTAGACTTCGGCTTTCAGTTCCCAGCCGCGCGCGTAGCCGCGATCCATCTCGGTGGCCTCGTTGAGGGCGTCAAGGGCGGCGCGCGTGTGGCCGAGATGAACCAGCGCCTCGGCCTTATTGCACCAGGCCACAGGGTTACGCGGATTGAGCAGCAGGGCGTGGGTGTAGGCATCGACCGCGCCCTGATAGTCGCGCAGGCTGGAATAAGCGTTGCCGAGGCCGTTCCACGCCTGAAAGCTGCCGGAATCGTAGTCCAGCGCCTGTTCATAGGAGGCGATAGCCTGTTCGGGCATGTTCATATCAAGCTGCGCGTCGCCGCGGCCATTCCATGCTGCCACATACTGTGGATCTATGGTCAGCGCGCGCTCGAAATGCACTAGCGCCTGCTGGTAACGCTGCAAGCGATGCAGAACAAGGCCAGCGCTGACCCAAACGACGGAATTGTCGGGATCGATCTCGGTGGCGCGGCTGTAGGCTTCTAACGCTTTCTTATACTGATTCTGGTTGTATAAGACGGTGCCTTTGCCGTTCCAGGCATAGAAATTTTGCGGGTCCATGCGCAGCGCCTCTTCATATGCCTGAAGGGCTTGCGGGTATTTTTGTTGCTTACGCAGTTCATCCGCTTCCTGACATTTTTCGTTGACGCTGGCGGCGCTGAGACGTGCGTGACCCCCGGTCTGGCTTTCGGGCGGCGGCGTTTCGTTGTGTTTGGCGACGGAGACGGTCGGCAGCGCGGGGTTGGAGTGGCCGCGCACGGCAGGCGTTTTCCCTGTATTGGCGGGAGCGGGAGGGCTGACACTGGGCGGTGTGGCGCGTATTTTCGCGCTTGGACGACAGGCGAGATCGAAGGCTTGCTGGAATTCCAGCATATCGGTGAAACGATCCTCCGGGCGCGTCGCCAGCGCGCGCAGGACAACAGTATTCATGGCAACCGGCAGCTCCGGGTTCAGCTTCGCGGGTGGTGTGATGGCGCGGCTGGGTGGGTCGAGTGGGTGATAGCCGGTCAGCATCTCGTAGAGAACGACGGCGCTCCCAAACTGGTCGCTGCGCGGATCAACGACGCCGCTTGCCTGTTCGGGGGCCATATAGCCGACCGTGCCGCGCACTGTGACGGTTTTGCCCACAGTCGCGCCGGGCTCGAGAGCGCGGGCGATGCCGAAGTCGGTGAGAACGAGGCGGCCATCTTCCTGGTGCAGCAAGATATTTTCCGGTTTGATGTCTCGATGAATGACCGGGCGCGGGCGCGTGTGGGCATAGTGAAGGGCAGAGGCAAGCTGATGAAAATTGGCGATGGTTTCCGGCGCGGGCAAAGGACCGTTGGCCTGGGCCAGGCGAGTGCGCAGCGATCCCGCGGTATAGAGCGGCATCACCAGGAAAACGCAGGGGCCATCAGTGCCATAATCAAGGACGGGGACGATGTTCGGGTGATCTAGCGTCGCGGCAATACGGGCCTCGCGCAAAAAATGCTCATGCTCGCTCGTCGTCGTTTTGCTAGGCAAAAGGACTTTAATCGCGATACGACGCGAGAGATTAAGATCCATCCCGTGAAAGACTGCCGCGTAACCTCCCTTACTCAACAACCCATGGATTCTGTAGCGACCAGCCAGCGCCGTGTTCAACAATGGTAAAGCACATGCCCGACAGAATAGATCGCTGTCCCGATTCTCGTAGCCGCAGTCAACCTGATCGGCGCAGCGTTTCAAATTGATACTTCCTCCCTTGCAGGTAAC
Source organism: Ktedonobacteraceae bacterium (assembly GCA_035533955.1). GTDB lineage: Bacteria > Chloroflexota > Ktedonobacteria > Ktedonobacterales > Ktedonobacteraceae > CADDZH01. The sequence goes on from DATLSW010000295.1 coordinate 3,726, forward strand.
TCGGCCCGATACCCACGAGGGGTATCGCTACATGTTATCTCGCCGGGCCACAAAATGTAGCGGCATCCCTTGTGGATGTCGGACTATTTCTGCTGTTGCTCCAACTTTTGCGCCCATTCCTGGCACGAGCGCGCTTCCTGGCTCCGGCCCAACTTTTCCAGCGCCACGGCCTTGTTATACCAGGCATCCGGCTCGTCCGGGGCAAAGGATGTGGCCTGATCCAGCGCCGCCAGCGCCTCCTCGAGGCGGCCCAGGGCAAAGAGCGCGAGTCCTTTGTTGTTCCAGGCGGCGGTATAATGGATATCGACGGCCAGAGCGCGATCAAATGCGCCTATAGCCTGTTCGTGTTGTTCTAACTCGTGCAATAGACTGCCCTTATTATACCAGGCGGAAATCAGTCCCTCATCGTAATCAAGTGCATGATCATAGGATTCAAGGGCGTCTTCATACATATGTAAAGCTGCCAGCACATTCCCTCGATTATACCACGCGCCTGCCAGGGTTGGATCGAGCGAGAGTGTGTGGTCGTACACTGCCAGCGCCTCGGCGAAACGGCGCAAGTCGCGCAGGTCGTTGGCTTTATCGAACCAGGCCGTTGCGTTGTTGGGATCGAGGTTCGTGGCCTGTTCGTGGAGTTGCAGCGCGTCTCCGGTCTTCCTCATGCGCCGCAGGATGTTGCCCTTCGTATCCCACAGCGCGGCATTGTCCGCGTCCAGGGCCAGCGCTCTCTCAATAGCAACCAGCGCCTCCTCGTAGCGTTGCATGCTATACAGCGTGTCGCCCATCGCCTGCCAGATCACGCTTTGCCTGGGCTCGAGCAGCAGAGCGTGATCAAACGCCTGAATTGCCTCTTCGCTGCGCCCCATCTCAGCCAGCGTCATGCCGCGTCCGCTCCAGGCGAAGGCGTAACTGGGATTGCGGGCCAGCGCCTGGTCATAGCAATACATCTCCTCGTCGTAGCGATGCAGTTCATGCAGGACGCTGGCGCGGGAGTTCCACAGATCGGGATCGTTCGGTTGTAAAGAGAGGGCATGATCGTAGGCGAGCAGCGCCTCTTCGGGCTGCCCCAGGTGCAGCAGGGTCGCGCCCTTGCCGCTCCATGCCTCGACGGAGACGACATTCTGCTGCGTGGCGATTTCGTAGGCAGCCAGCGCGTCGTGATACTGGCCTGCTTCGTAAGCGTAGGTTGCCTCGATCAGCCAATCGCGCAGCACGGGTGTCGCCGCCGGTTTGGTGAGACGCGGCTGAGCAGCCAGCGGATTGACGGGCAGCGGCGGCATGGGAACAGCTAGCCGTAGTTGCGTTTGCAACTCATCCTCGTCGTCTAGCGTCGAACCTGGCATGACGCTGGCCGAGGGCAGCCAGGGCGAGACGCGACTGTCTGCTACACGTACTGTCATGTGCGGTCTGATCGCTTGTGGATCAACGGAACTTGTGCCGGGCATGTACTCGCATTTCACCAGAAATGCGAGCGGCCCATCCTGGCCGTAATCGGTAACGCGAATGCTGCCGGGTTCTTGCATACGGTCGGAGAACGAGGCGGCCAGTTCGGCATCTTGCAGGAAACGCTCGCGCTCCTCCGCGTCAGCCTTTTTAGGCAACAGGGCGCGCACAATGACAGATTGCCCGCCATGCCGGTCAATCGCTTGCAGCGTCACCGTTTTCTGATCCTTGCTCATTAACAGTTGAATTTCATAACGCCCCTGTACTAATGTTCCTTGCAAAGGAATACCACACTGGGCGCAGAATCTTGCTCTTTCGCGGTTTTGAAAGTGACAACTATCGGTATCTAAACACAACATCCCCATGGGCGCTTAACTCCCCTCTACTTCCTCTCGTGTTGCTTAGTAAGAATAGCACACCAGCGCCACTCTTTATACTGTACCTACTTTAACGAAGTCAGTCCCATTTTGTCAACCGTCGCGGCAATTGGATCTCCATCCTTCGGGGGGAACTCGACCAATTTCCCCCCGAAGGATGGAGACCCAATGATGATCCCGCATTGCGCCGCCACAGCGCTGTCGCATATAATGAAGTGGAACCAATGCTGGTTCATAACAGTTGCAAGGATTGAGACTATGACCACACACAACAATATATTCGATGCGCGCGCGACTTTGCGCACCGCACAGGGCGATATCACATATTACCGCCTGGACGTTTTGAGCAAACAGGCCGCGCAGGGGTTGGAGAAATTGCCATTCACCGTCAAGGTTGTGCTGGAAAACCTGCTGCGGCACGCGGGCGGCGAGCTGGTGACGGAGAAAGAAGTGCTGTCGCTGGCGCGATGGCAGCCGGGACAGGCTGAACATGCCGATGCCGAGTATCCATTTTTACCAGGGCGCGTCTTGCTGCAAGATTTTACCGGCGTGCCTGCCGTTGCCGATCTGGCGGCGATGCGCTCCGCCGTCGCGCGTATGAATGGCGATCCGCAGAAGATTAATCCGCTCGTGCCTGCCGACCTGGTGATCGATCACTCCGTGCAGGTGGACGCGTTCGGCTCGACGCTGGCTTTTGCTCGCAACGTGGAGCGTGAGTACGAGCGCAACGGCGAACGCTACGCGCTGCTGCGCTGGGCGCAACAAGCTTTCAACAACTTCCGCGTCGTGCCGCCGGGAACCGGCATCTGCCACCAGGTGAACCTGGAATATCTTGCCAGCGTAGTGATGACGAAGGAAGAAGACGGAACCCCCGTCGCTTACCCGGACACGCTGATCGGCACTGATTCGCACACGACCATGATCAATGGTCTGGGCGTGCTGGGCTGGGGCGTCGGTGGCATCGAGGCCGAAGCGGTCTTGCTCGGCCAGCCGCTCTACCTGCTCACGCCGGAAGTGATCGGCGTGCGCCTCACCGGCGCGCTGCCCGGCGGCTCAACTGCTACTGATCTCGTGCTGACCGTCACGCAGATACTGCGCAAGCGCGGCGTCGTGGCGAAATTCGTGGAGTTCTGCGGCCCTGGTCTCAGCCAGTTGCCCGTCGCCGATCGCGCCACCATCTCCAATATGTCGCCGGAGTTTGGCGCGACATCTACGCTTTTCCCCGTCGATGCCGAGACGCTGCGTTACCTGCGCAATACCGGGCGCAGTTCCGATCTGGTTGATCTCGTCGAACGCTACACGAAGGCGCAGGGGTTGTTCCGCACGGACGACACGCCGGAGCCGCTCTTTGACGATATGCTGGAACTCGACCTGGGTACGATTGAACCCAGCCTGGCCGGCCCCAAACGCCCGCAAGATCGCGTCCCCATGAGCCAGCTTGGCAAAACGTTCCGCGCTATCTTCCCCGACAAGTTCCAGAAAGTGAACGGCGGCATGGAAGACTCGCTGATGCGCCTGGGCAACGAGGGCGGCAGAGCCGATCCCGATCCGGTCGTTATGAAAGAACATGGCGATCATGTCCACGATGTCGTCGTCACGCTCGGTCAGGCCGAGGCGCATATGACCGACGGCTCGGTCGCCATCGCGGCGATTACCAGTTGCACCAACACGTCTAACCCATCGGTGATGATCGCCGCCGGGCTGCTGGCGAAACATGCCGTGGAGCGCGGCCTGTCGGTCAGTCCTGCGGTCAAGACCAGCCTCGCCCCCGGCTCGCGGGCCGTGATGGACTACCTGACGAGCGCCGATCTGCTGCCCTACCTGGAGGCGCTGCGCTTCCACCTCGTCGGTTTTGGTTGTACAACCTGTATTGGTAATAGCGGCCCCCTGGCCGATCCGGTGGCCGCGGCGGTACAGGACAACGATCTCGTCGTCGCGGCAGTGCTGAGCGGCAACCGCAACTTCGAGGGGCGCATTCATCCGCAGGTGCGCGCCAGTTTTCTGGCCTCGCCGCCGCTTGTCGTGGCCTACGCGCTGGCCGGGACCGTCGATATCGACCTGACCAGCGATCCCGTTGGCACGGATAGCAATGGCGACGCCGTTTACCTGCGCGACATCTGGCCGACACAGGAGGAGGTCAAAGCGCTGGTCTCGCAGGCGGTCACGCCGAATGTATTCAGCAAGAATTACGCTTCGGTCTTCGAGGGCGACGAACATTGGCGCTCGTTGTCCGATACCTCCAGCGAACTCTACGCCTGGGATGCTGAATCAACGTACATCCAGGAGCCGCCGTTCTTCTTCGACATGTCTGCCGAGGCCCAGCCGCAGCCGGATATCCACGGCGCGCGCGTGCTGGCGCTGCTGGACGATTCGATCACGACCGATCACATCTCCCCCGCGGGCAGTTTCGCCGCCGACAGTCCCGCCGGTAGCTACCTGATCTCAAAGGGCGTGCAGCGGCGCGATTTCAACACCTACGGAGCGCGGCGCGGCAATCACGAGGTGATGATGCGCGGCACATTCGGCAATATTCGCCTGCACAATCACCTGGCAGGCGATAAAGAGGGCTACTACACCATCCATCTGCCGGATGGCGAGCCGACGACGATCTACGAGGCGGCGATGCGTTACCAGCAAGAGAACGTGCCGCTGCTGCTCATCGCCGGCAAGGAGTATGGCTCCGGCAGTTCGCGCGACTGGGCCGCCAAAGGTCCGCAGCTCTTAGGTGTGCGCGCCGCGATTGCCGAGAGCTTCGAGCGTATTCACCGCAGCAATCTGGTGGGCATGGGCGTCTTGCCTTTGCAGTTCAAGCCGGGCGAAAACAAAGAAGCGCTCGGCCTGACGGGCCGCGAAGTCTATGACATTGTTGGCATCGAGAAGGGCTTGAAGCCGCGCCAGGAAATCACCGTCAACGTGAAGCGCGAGGACGGCTCGACCTTCTCCTTCCAGACCGTGGCTCGCCTCGATAGCCCCATTGACGTAACCTACTACGAAAACGGCGGCATTTTGCAAACCGTGCTGCGGCGACTGATGAAAGCATAGATACTATTGCATGATATTACAATAGGCGTCTATACTACCTATAGGCAGTTACCAGCATTGTTTAGAGAAAAGGAAAAATGTCATGGGATTTGACCAGTACCATGAGCCTGCGCAAGAACTTTCGCCAGAGGCACGTACCTTTGCGCGTATGATTGCATCGCTTACCGAAGAAGCTGAAGCGATCGGCTGGTACGAGCAGCGACTGGCGGTAGAGACAAACGCGGAGGCTCGCGCCATCATGGCGAATGCGCAACAGGAGGAATTTAAACACTTCGGCATGGATCTCGAATTTCTGTTGCGCCACAAGCGAAAGTGGAGAATCGCGTTACAGGATATTCTCTTCAAAGAAGGAGACATCGTCGCACACGGCGAAGAGGCGGAGGAGGACGAGGGCAAGCAATAAACGCGTTCCAGAGCGACCGCGAGATTTCGGACATATTCCTCCAAAAAATGTAGACCCGGTAGTAGTCTGCCCCTACAACAGTATCTGCTGATCTGCTATAATAGTCCTTACCCTCTCAAAAGAGAGTTGAGCAACAAGAGATACGCGCTACGACGCGATAACGAGGATACCGATCATGGCAGAGCAGCGCAAAGGCGAGCAGAACAAACTCAAGGCGCAGCAGAAGAGCAGCGTCCTGGAGACGCTGGAGATTGAGCATGTGCGTTTTGTCAACCTGGAATTTACTGACGTGGTGGGTATGGCGAAGTGCGTCACCATCTCCGCGGAGCAGTTCTCTGATTGTATAGAGCATGGCAAATGGTTTGACGGTTCGGCGATTGAGGGCTTCGCGCGCGTCGTCGAAAGCGATATGTACCTGTATCCTGACCTGGCGACGTTCGCTATCCTGCCGCCGTCGGTGCGCCCGCAGCAGGCGTTGCCAGGGCCAGTGCCGGTTGCCAGCGACGATGTGGTGGCTCGCGTGATCTGCGATGTGCGCACGCCCGATGGTGAGCGTTTCGACGGCGACCCGCGTGCGACGCTGCTCCAGGCGATACAGATGGCGGAGTCGCTCGGCTTTTCCTTTGTCGTCGCGCCCGAACTGGAATTCTTCCTCTTGCAAACGGTGGATAAAGCACCGACCCCGCTGCCGCATGACCGCGGCGGCTATTTCGATCTTTCGACCGATCTGGCCGCGACGGTGCGCCGCGAAATGACGCAGGCGCTCAGGCAGGTGAACATCAAGATCGAGGCCAGCCATCATGAGGTGGCCGCCGGTCAGCACGAACTGGATTTCGAGGCCGCCGACGCCCTGACGATTGCCGATGGCTTGATGACGGCGAAGTACGTGCTAAAGGCTATTGCCGCGCGGCATGACCTGTACGCGACGTTCTTGCCCAAGCCGTTTTTTGGCGTCAACGGTTCTGGAATGCACACCCATCAACAATTGATCTCCCTGGTAACAGGGCAGAACGCCTTTGTCGATGAACAGGACGAGTTTGGCCTCTCTGATACCGGTCGCGCCTTCCTGGCCGGGCAACTGGCCCACGCGCGCGGCATGTGCGCCATTCTCGCGCCCCTCGTCAACTCGTATAAGCGGCTCGTTCCCGGTTATGAAGCGCCGGTGTTCATCAACTGGGGGCGTGTGAACCGCGAGGCGCTGATTCGCGTGCCGCGTCCCAGCGCGAATCGCCAGTTAACGGCGCGTATCGAGCTGCGCTGCTGCGATCCCAGCAGCAACCCGTATCTCGCGCTGGCCGTGATGCTGCGCGCCGGATTGGACGGCATCCAGCGCAATTTGCCCCTGCCGCCCGCCATAGATGAAAGCCTGTTCTTACGCGAGGAACATGAACGGATGCCGCATCATTTCCTCTATCTGCCAGCTACGCTTGGCGAGGCGCTGGATGGCTTGAGCGAAGATGGCCTCGTGCGCGAGACGCTGGGCGATGCCATCTACGAAGGTTTTCTGGAAGCCAAAACCATCGAGTGGACCGACTATCGCCGCCAGGTACATGCCTGGGAAATCGAACGCTACCTGCCCGTGTTCTAAACGGATTGGCCTGACGGTGAACTCACATGGCCGACTGATTGATCACAATAGTGGCGGCAGCGCCGATTGTGGCAATTATAGCAGTCCGTGCAAAGCCGTTGATGGCAGAGATTGCAGACTAGAGCCACGTCAGCCGCGCGCGAGAGCGCGATCAGCGTTTCGTCACAACTGGACGGTGAGACATAGATCACGTGCTCTTCCGGCTCCTCCGGCTCCGGCAGATGATACTCCGCCCGTACCTGCGCCTTGAACCCTTCCAGACCATCGCGCATCACCATCGCAAACAGTCGCGGGCGCGACAGTCCCAGCCACTCGGTCAGTTCCAGCGCCGCCGTCTCCTCCAGCCGCACCAGCGGCTGCTCCGGCGCGCTCGCCTGAGCAATGAGCAGATCACTGCCCACAAACTGCGCCACATATGGGCCGATCCGCGTCTGCCCGGTGTTCAGTGGAAGATAGCTGTTCATTGTGCGCTGCCACTCCTTTGCTCGCGATAGGTTTGCAAGTTGATGAGTGTTTCCGTGCCAGTTTCGATCGGGCCAGCATAGAAGTCGCCGGAAAGCCGCCACAACGCCTTGCGAATAGCGGCGGCATGGGCCTCGGTGACAGGCTGCCCGCGCACGGCCCGCCACATGGTCACGA
>DATLSW010000296.1:0-3787 GCA_035533955.1 Ktedonobacteraceae bacterium
GCCGTTATCACCAAGCTCGACGTGTTGGATAGCTTCCCGACCATCAAAATCTGTACCTCCTACCAACTGCGCGGCAAAACCATCCATACGTGGCCGGCCAATTTAAGCGACCTCGCGGCCTGCGAGCCTGTCTACGAGGAAGTCGAGGGCTGGCAGTGCAGCACGTCAGACATCTGCACTTACGACGAACTCCCGCGGGCCGCGAAAAATTACCTTAAACGCCTGGAAGAACTGCTTGAGACGCCAATTGCCATGATCTCGGTCAGCCCGCAACGCGGCAAAACCATCCAGGTAAGAGATGTATTATCTCTGCCGGAGAACACAGGCTATCCACACAACGCGATTCGCTAGCGCCGCTAGCAGGAGTGGAATGGCTATGAACTGCCTTCCTCGACTTGCAAGGGGCTGCATGGAGAGCTATTGGGATCTTGCGCAAGCCATTGGGCAATTGCCGGAACAGCAGCGCATGGCAATCGCCCTCCACTACTATCAAGGCATGACACTGCCGGAAATGTCTCAAAAGTTGCACATATCAGAAAATACCCTCAAAAAGCGTATTCAGGCAGCCCTTACCAACCTGCGCCGCGTGTTGAGGAATGCTGAGAGAGATGAGGCGGCGTTCTTGCCAGATACTCAATCACCAGACGGCTGGTAATGCACGACATCCTCGTCCAGAATTGCATCTAATTCGGCTATAAGAAAATCAGCGTCCGCCGCGCTGAAGACGAGCGGCGGCTTAATCTTCAAGACGTTGTGATATGGGCCATCGACGCTGAGCAGGATGCCACGCTCTTTCATGCGATCAACGATGTACGCTGCCTGCGCGGGCGCGGGAGCAAGGGTCGCGCGATCAAGCACGAGTTCGATGCCGATGAAGAGTCCAAGCCCGCGCACATCACCGATGAGCGTGTTTTTGTCCATTAAGGCACGCAGACCGTTCATAAGATGCGCGCCAACTTTGAGAGCGTTCGCCTGCAAGCCATCCTCTTCGATCACATCCAGCACGCTCATGCCAATGGCGCAGGCAACGGGATTGCCGCCGAAAGTGTTGAAATACTCCATGCCATTGTCAAACGAGACGGCAATTTCAGGCGTAGTGACGACGGCGGCAAGCGGATAGCCGTTGCCAATGGGTTTGCCCATCGTCACGATATCGGGAATGACGCCTTGTGTCTCGAAGCCCCAGAAGTGCGTCCCGACGCGGCCAAAGCCAACCTGCACCTCGTCAGCAATGCACACGCTGCCGGCAGAGCGCACATGCTGATACGCTGCTTGTAAGTAACCATCCGGCAACACGATCTGCCCGCCGCAACCCGGCAGCGACTCGCAGATGAACGCGCCAATCTGGCCCTGGCCTTCTTCAATAACGTTTTTGATGAAGTTCGCATATTTTTCGCCAGCCTGGGAATCGTCGCGCTTATACGCGCCGCGATAGACATCCGGCAAAGGAACTTTATGCACAGACGGCGGAGGCGCAAACCCGCCCGGCCCATCAAATTTGTAGGGACTGATCTCGACTAGCGAGGTCGTATTGCCGTGATAGGCCGCGTCGAGAACAATGATATCCTTGCGCCCCGTATGTGTGCGCGCCAGTCGCAAGGCCAGCTCATTCGCCTCGCTGCCGGAACAGACGAAGAAGCAGACGCGCAGAGGTTCCGGCAATGTGGCGCAGAGTCGTTCGGCATAGTTGACCAGGTTTTCGTGCAGATAGCGCGTGTTGGTATTGAGAACGGCCATCTGCTCCTGGCCCGCTTGCACCACGCGCGGATGACAGTGGCCGACATGACAAACATTGTTGACAGCGTCCAGGTAGGGTTGCCCATCTTGATCATAGAGATATTGCCGCCAGCCGCGCACTATCTTGAGTGGATGACGATACGAGACGCTGAGCGACGTGCCAAGATGCCGCGCGCGCTTTGCCAGGATCGCCGCGGCATCCATCTCACCAGCCGGCGCGCAAGGCACAGGGATACCAGCGATCAGATTGGGGTCGGGACTCAGGCTGAGCCACACGTCGCGTTCGCTGGGACGCGCCACGCCAGGAAACTCTCCGTTTTTCCCCAGCATATCAGCAATGATCTGGAAATGGAGATGCGGCGGCCAGCCGCCATTAACCACAGCATCACCCACCCAGGCAAAGGGTGTTCCGCGCGTGATCGGTTTACCCTCGTACAGCCCAGCCAACGTATCGATAGTCAAGTGACCATACAACGTATAGAAGGTGAGGTAGTTGCCAGCCTGATTCCTGACTGTATGTTGCAAGATAATCGTCGGACCGAAATCCTGCGCGGCGGCATTGTTGGCAAAGCTATGCACAACGCCATCAAGCGGAGCATAAATTGGCGAACCAATCTCCATGAAGAGATCAAGGGCCAGATGTACGGTGCGCCGCTCGTAGCCATCATTGCTGGATACCCGGTAAAGATCGCTGGTGTAGATAGGCCGCGTCTCGTTATAGCGTCCGATGCCAACTTGCTTCCCGGCAGCCTTCATACGCATGAACAGCTTTTGTGCGAATTGCTGCACATCTGACCATTCTGATACATTGCCCAACTCAAAACTGCCCACACTCAAATCAAAGACCATGACATTTTCACGCGACAGATCAGGTTCGACCAATGTGCCAATTTGATCTGGACTATCGCGCAGCCAGCGCACAATAGATTCCGTTTGTGGACAGGGCGGCAGCCCACAGGCCGCGCGCAGAGTATAGTGCGCGAACGCTGGCTGCACGCTGGCAAGTTGCTCAAGCAGCGCCCAGGCCGCCTGCTGGCTGACCTGCAAATAGTCATTATCCGGAGAGGCATGTTGCAGATAGGCCGCGTTGACGACGCTGACGCAGAGTCGCGCGCAGATCAGGGGAAAAAGAAGCGCCAGTTCTTGCTCCGTCAGCGGCATGGCTTCATGATAGCCAGCCGCCAGTTGTGCGGCAGCCGCGAGCGGATCAGCTTTGTGCATCATGGCATACGCGGCGGCAATCGCCAGTTCACCGATGGTGCGCGTATGCAGCATATCGCCGAAATCAACCAGGCCAAGCGTCGGAGCCGCGTCGAGCGAGGCGCGATTGACCAGCACGTTGTAGTCGTTGGCGTCGTTATGAATGACGCTGGAGCGTAACGTCGGCAATACCGGCATGACCTGCTCCTCGAATTGCGCGAGGAACCGCGCCACTATTGCCCGGCGATCAGGCTGCGCGATAGAGGAAAGATAATCGCGAATCCAGGTGGCGCGCGGAAGATCCCATTTGAGTGCGCGCTGCATGGCAGGGTGAGAGAAATTCAGTAGTGCGCGATCAAGTTCGCCCAGAAAACGACCCAAACCATGGAGCAGCGCCGGCGTGTGCGGACTGGTCGCGGCCAGCGGCTTGCCAGGAATGTGAGTCAGCAGGCGCGCGAAATGAGCGTTGCCGCCGGAATCTGCGACAGTGACAATGGTCTCGCCAGCGATGTCCGCGCGAACACGCGGAATGACGAACGCCGGGGCGTGAGTCGCGAGATGGCGCAGCGCGTTGTTTTGGAAGTCGAGAATCTCGTATTGCTCGGCAGCGCGCGCAATTTTAAGGATAAACGCTTCGCCCGCCGCGCTTTTAAGAGAAAAGTTCTGATCATGCTCGCCAGGGAACAGCGCCGCGGAGGCGCGCAAGCCATAGCGTTCATAAGCGATGCGCTCAGCATCCCGTGCGGTAAAAGTCGGCGGCTGATGATGAATGGACAGCATCGATTTTGGGTCACTCCTGAAAGATGAAATGAACTTGAAGCATCTTCAGTATACCACCATCGCCGCCAAC
>DATLSW010000297.1:0-7163 GCA_035533955.1 Ktedonobacteraceae bacterium
AACTGGAACCAGTAGAAAAACGGGATGCCGATGAACGATGGCTGCGTAAAGTTGTAGAACGGCGGCCAGAGCAAGGCAATAAAGGGGAGAATCAGCAGGATGAGGAGCCAACTCCTTGCGTTACTCCTGGTACGAGAGACCATAACGATACTCCTTTCGCCTCTTGTGTAAGACAAGAGAAATGTGCTGGTGCGGTAGGGCTACCGCGAGAGCAAAAGCAACAATATTAGGAAAAGGAAGCCGATGGTTGGGTATATCTCTTGTATATATTCTAAGCGATTGTGCAGGTGTATGTCAACGTACCCGCCTTCCGGTTCTCCGTCCTATCTCTTATTATCCTGTTCGTCCTTGTTAACATTTCTCCTACCGCGCGTCTACATTACTAGAAGGTAGCAGTGAAAAGTGGTGTACAGGTGGAGGATGTCGTGGAAGAAGTAGATGTGCAAGCGCCAGCATGGGCGTCTGGATCGCTGATCCTGCAAGGCCGCTATCGCCTGGAACGTCTTTTATGCCAGCGTCCGCGCGTGAATCTGTACCTGGGACGCCGTCTTCCCGGCACGCAGGAGCTGGAGCAACCGGAGAGCGCGGCGACAGAATCGCTGGTTGCCGTTCGCGAACTCGACCTCACCGGCCTTCTTGAATCGCCGCATACGCTCGCTGAACGCGCAGCCTTTGAAGAATTCGTCTCACCTGTCGTTGCCGGTTCGCCGCGCATCACTTCCGTCCCCGATCGCATCGCTACTGAGAGCGAACGACAGTATTTTATAGTGCCATTAGAGCGTTTCACGACGCGAGCGGGCAGCGAGCAGACGAAAGCGCGTGAGCAGCCCATCCTGCTGGCTGATCTCTTTGATCAGGATCAGTGGCCGTGGTGGCTAGATCAAGAACGCGCCTTGCAGTGGTGCGGCCAGCTTTGCCGTATCGTCGCGCGATTGCATCGCACCGGTACCGTCCTCGGCAACCTCTCTCCTGCTAACGTCCTTGTCGATAACGAAGGCATAGCTACCTGGATGCCTCTCCTCTTGCCGTCCTGGCCGCCGCCACTGCACTGCTGGCTGCTTGCCGCGACTGGCTCTATCGATGAAGCAGACCCCGGTACGCTCTATCACGAAACGTTTCCTCCTGCTATCAACAACGGTGATAGCCCCTTTGCCGCGCCAGAAACTGGCTACGAGGATATCGATGAACGCTCCGACGTCTACTCGCTCGGCGCGATCCTCTACCTGCTGCTGACTCACTTTGCGCCCGCCTCCGCCTGGCGCAGGCTCGGCGCGATCCAGTCATATGCTCATGCCGCTTCTTACCAGCACACCGAGCCTCTCGCGCTGAGCGAGCAGACCGATGGCCTCGCCCTGATCCTGCCCTCGTTGCTCAATACGCGCGTTTCAGTAACCCTGGAGCATACGCTCCTGCGCGCCTTAGCTCTTGACCCTGCCGAACGCTATCCCTCGGCCTTCGCCCTCGCCGAAGTGATCGAAGCCCAGCTCTGAAAATTCGTTTGCTTAACCACTTGACATTTGTTCTAACTCGTGGTATCATGTTCCATGTTAGTACAAATGTTCAAAACTAAATATGCTCTCCCATTCCTCTACACTCCTCCTTCAAAACAACCTCTAAGCGGTCGGGTGTTCTCCCCTCTCTCCCTCGCCCGACCGCGGGGCGGGCAAGATGCCACGAAATATTCCCGCACCTTGACGCCTTCCCTCTAAAAACAGTAGAATGAAGCCACAGAAAGAAGACGCTCTATTGACATTTCGTGGGAAGGACACGTATTGCGCATGGATCCAATATTTGTGACCTATGTTGGCTTTTTTGTGGCCGTGGTGATCATCATCTGGGCCGCACTGGAATTTCGCTCCCGGCTGGCTCGCTTCAATGATCAAGAAGATAAACGCCGCGATGTCTGGGTGAAGTTGGATCCCAGGCTTGGACCGTCCTTACCAGATGAACCGCCGCCTCTCGTCTCAAGCGACGAGCCAGAGGATGAGCAGGATGAAGAGCCTGAGCAGAATATACAGACGCGAGCAAAGCAGAACGGCCATCATACCGGCACAAAAAATCCTTTTTAGCGACAAGGCGCATGTTTTCGCCTTGTCGCTAAGGCTTTATTCTTTCTCGCGACCTTCTTCAAACAGGCGGGTGATTTCCGCCAGTACGTCGTTGACGTCGAGTTCAGGGGGCAGTTCCGGCGTTTCCTCGTCGCCGTCTTCCTCGTCCGGGTCGTCTGTTTCTTCCTCCGAGGACTCGGCGCGACTTTCTTCAAAGAATTCGCGCTCGCACACCTCAAGCGCCTCCTGGGCTGTGAGATTCGCGTAGCGGACGCGCGGCAGCAGGCTATGATACATGGCGACGACTTGCATAATCGCGCCGAGCGCCAGTTGGAATTGCTCAAACGTGATGCCATCGTTCGCGAGAGGAATGGCTTCCTCCAGACGAATCTCGCCGTCATCTAAATCCAACCCGAACTTCCCGATTGCAATACGATAGTTGACGGCCATCAATGCTTCCAGGCTGGTACGCCGCCGCTTAGGCGTTAGCACGCCAAAATGCGGGACGATCAGCATCAGCTTCCGTATTTCCGCGCTCTGCTGGAGGCCGACAATCAAGCGCCATTGGCCGTGGTTGCCGTGGAAGGCCAGTTCAATGATTTCCTTTTCCTGGTCAATATTTCCCAGACGCAGTTCCATGCGCGTCAAGTAATCGACCAGTTGCGGGATACCAAAGTCTTCAGCCATCGTATGCTCCTTGTCCTCTCTTAATCGTCACACCGGGAAGCGGGAAGCGAACATTTCCCAGACTCTAATGAAATACGTTTCAGCGACCTTCGATGTTACAAGTATATCATATTATCATGCCGATCCCCGCTGTAGCGGCGCAATGATGAGGTTTCACAACGGGATGTGGCAGCGCAATTTATTGCGCCAGTCAGCCATGATAACGCAATCGATTCTGGCACAATGCATTGCGCCGCCACATTGCAGTATAGAAGAACCCTATAGCCGGAAGCGCGTTCCCGCTTTCTTGTAGGCCGCCTGATCGGAGCGAAAACTGTCGGCGTTGGCGCCGCGCGCCTCCGCCAGGAACTCTGCCAGCAGTTGCACAGGCAAGACCGCCAGCATGGGCGTCAGTTCTTCGGGCAGGCTGCTCGTGTCGCCCAGCGCGAAGCGCGACCAGGTGTCATCCTCAAAGAACGCGCCGGATTCATCACCCGGCAGATCGCCTATCAGCCACAAGCGCGGGCCAATCTCGCTCAGTGCCGCGAGAAAATCCGCCATGCGCTCCTGCGCCGCGCCCCTGACGCTGATCGGGATCAGCAGGTCGTCGCGTTCAAAGGCCACCTGCGGCCCGTGGATGGCCTGCTCCAACTCGAAACCCTCCGCTGTGACATAGGACGCCTCTTTGGCCTTGAGCGCGCCCTCTGGCGCGGTTGCCGCGTTTGGCCCCGCGCCCACATAATAGATGCGCCGCGCGTGGGATGCCGCTTCCTGCGCCACCGCGCGTACCTCGTCTTCGCGCGCCAGCACGCCCTCCATCAGCGCGGGCAGGCTCGCCAGCCCGTTAGTGATGCGCTGCTCCTGTTCCGTGTGGCCGTACAGCGCCGCCAGACGCGCCGCGATCTGGCCCAGGCGCGTCATTGTTCCCACGTAGCTGATCGAGTGCGTCGAGGATACCTCTTGCTCGACTGTCAGGATAATCGGGTCGGGTCCGCTCATCTTCGAGCCTAGTCCGGTGATCCCGACAGTCGTCACGCCTGCCTCTACCGCCCTCTGCACTGCTCCTTGACCGTGTACCTTGCTGCCGCGATGGCTGATCACAATCACGCCGTCATCGGCTCGCAATGGCCGTGGGTAATGCACAAACTCGAACGAGCGCACGGCCCAGGCGTCCGCGCCCGCCAGCCGCAGCAAATATTCGCCGACAATTGCCGCGTGGTAGCTCGTGCCGATGCCGGACAAGAAAATACGCGGCGTTCGCGCCAGCTTCTCCGCCGCCCGCGCCGGGCCATCGCCGTCGGCCAGCAACGCGCGCACCGTCTCCGGCTGCGCGTGAATGGATCGATACAAGGCTGTTGTTTCTGTCATCGTCATAAATCCTCCTATCAAGAACGTTCACTATCTATGACGATCAGTGTACCTTATTTTGAATCGTCCTGGTACAGCCAAAGCCATGTAGCGTGTCCATCAAGCGAAAAGGTATTGGGAAGGCTGCTGCAATTGGCCTGACAAGCCAATTGCAGCAGCCTTCCCAATACCTTCATATGTGTGCCTGCAAGCCGCGGGCCTACGCGATGAACTCCCTGGCAAAGAAACGCAGGGAATCCAGTTGCAGGATATCGGGGAAACCGATGATCAGTTCCTGAACTCCGGTGGCCTCAAAAGCTGCCAGGCGTTGGCGGATCGTATCCGGGCTGCCGATCAACGCGCTCTTTGCCATAGTTGCCATAGCGGGACTGCTCAGGAGCGCGGTGGGGATTTTTTCCCTCGCCTGCTCATCGGTCTCGCCGATAGAGCAGATGGTGTTTGCCGTGCGATGGATACTTTCGTAATCGCGCCCAACGCTCGCGCAGTGATCTGCGATTACCGCGAACTTGTGCTTGACCGTCTCTGGGTCGCCAGATACGTTACAGGCATCGCCATATTGCGCCACCAGTTTGAGGGTAACTTTTTCGCCGCTGCCGCCGATCAGCAGCGGAATGTGCGGTTTCTGCACTCCCTTGGGCTGGTTGATAGCGCCTCGTACCTGATAGTATTTGCCTTCAAACGCCGCTTCTTCCTGAGTCCACATCGCCAGGATCACCTGCACGGCCTCGCCAAGACGCCGCAGGCGGCCAGGAGTATCGGGATAGTCGTAGCCGTAGGCGCGGTATTCGTGTTCAAACCAACCGGCCCCAATGCCGAAGTTGAGCCGCCCATGCGAGAGAACATCGACCGTGCTAGCCATTTTCGCGAGCAGCGCGGGATTGCGATAGCCGTTGCAGGTGACTGTTTGCCCAATGCGGATACGCTGTGTATCGCGCGCCAGAGCCGCGGTGGTTGTCCAGCACTCAAACGTCACTTCTTGCGATAGTTGCGGCCGCGTATGAAAGTGATCGACGAGCCACGCGGACGCAAAACCCACCTCGTCGGCGGTCTGCGCCACGCGCGTCATCGCCTCATAGGCTTCGACCGGGTCTTGAATGCTCGCCAGGTCCATGATCCAACCTTGCGGCAGGGCCACACCAAATTTCAAAGACATGAACAATTACCTCTTTTCCTCTAATAGCTTTGTATCTCTGGATCGCCAGCACTGACAGACACATCGCTCTGGACACTGACATGAGCAGGAGACGGCGTCGCGACTTGCTGTGCTTCGCTCTCTTTCAAGTGAGCAATCTTGAACTGTAGCACGGTCATATGCTGCTCCAGTTCCTGCATACGTTGTTGCAGAGCCTGTTGGTGTTGTTCCAGCATGAGGCGGCGTTCGGTGAGCGTAGCCGACCCCTGGCGGCCCAATTGGGCAAAGCGCACCATCTGCGCGCGCGGCATACCAGTCTTGCGTAAGTGGAGGAGCAAGTCGATCCAGTTGAGATCCTGCTGCGTATAGCGGCGATGGCCGCTCTCAGCCCTGCCAATTGGCTCAATCAGCCCGATGCGTTCATAATAGCGCAGGGTGTCGATGCTCAGCCCTGTTCGTTGCGCAACCTGTTGAATAGTCAGTTCTGTTTCCATGCCACAAGTATAGAACCTGGAGTTTACTCCAGGTCAAGGGGTTGTCAGACCAATTTCAGGACTGTAGCAAGAATGTTCTGCATGGTGATAGGGTGATGCTTGCCATCGCCCTGGTTTTTCTGGCTATTCGTTCTAGCGGCGTTACTGTCCTCAATACCAATACGTATAGTTTTGTGTTGCATTGACTCCTATTATAGAGGTGATTTCCTATGTCCAATCAAACCGTATTGGCGGAACTGTTAGCCAAAGATGTCGCGCAGTTGACGCCGGACGAATTCGCGCGGCGCGTGCAGATCGGCGCGGAGAACGCCGTGCAATGCATGGGCGTAACCGCTCATGATCGCGTCTTCATTATTACCGACTACGCGCGCCAGGGGATCGCGCGTGAGGTGGCGAACGCCGTCCTGGCCTGCCACGCCGATGTCACCGTGCGTTTCCTCGAACACTACGGCGAGCGCCCGTTGACCGTCTTCTCTGATGAACTGCGCGGCGATCTCATCAGCGCGCGCCCCACCGTGACGTTCTATATTGCCACGGCGCAGCCCGGCGAGATCGCGTTCCGCATTCCCCTGCTGCCGTTTTTAGCGCAAGAACTGAAAGTGCGCCACGGCCACATGATCGGCATCGACGAAAAACTCATGGCCGATGGCATGTGCGCCGACTACGACGAAGTCTTCAGCCTCACCAACCAGGTCTACGACCTCGTGCGCAATGCGCAGACCATCCACGTCACATCCGCGCAAGGCAGCCATGTCACGGCCACTTTCCACAAAGACTGGCGTTGGGTTCCCTGTCATGGCCGCTATCACCAACCGGGAAGTTGGGGCAACCTGCCCGAAGGCGAAGTCTACACCGCGCCCGCCGCCGTCGATGGCGTGCTGGTCTGCGATGTCCTCGGCGACTACTTTTCCGAGAAGTACGGCGTGCTGGAGCAGCCAGTCGTGATCACAGTCAAGGATGGTTACATCACGGACATTACCAGCGAGAACGCGGCGCTGGCTCAAGAACTGCATGATTACCTGTTCTCCGCTCCCAATGGCAATCGCGCCGGTGAATTCGCTATCGGCACGCTGACGAGCCTCAAGAAGCTGGTCGGCAACCTCTTGCAGGACGAGAAAATGCCCGGCCTGCACATCGCTTTCGGCAATCCTTATCCCCATTTCACCGGGGCCGACTGGGACGCGCGGGTGCATGTCGATGTCATTCCCTCGTGCTGCACCATCGAAGTCGATGGCCGCGTCATCATGCGCGATGGTCAGTTCACGATCTAACCCGAACCTGTAGGTGATTGTCCCGCCACAGCGGGACAATCACCTTGACACTCCTTCCTTGCGCGTGCTAGCATGAACACAGTTACCCGGCTAAAAGGCTGATGCGCCCCGTTGGGGATCGAAATACCCGCTTGTAAGCACACAAAGGAAGTGGTAATCATGCAACTGGAGCAGGATGAACTGC
>DATLSW010000298.1:0-11787 GCA_035533955.1 Ktedonobacteraceae bacterium
TGACCAGCTATTGCTGGCGATGTCGTAGCGATAGATGGCCTGGGAGGGCAGGCGCAGCCCGGCATCCGCTGAACCGCCAAGCAAGAAGATGCCGCCGGAGCCATCAGGAGCCAGGATGACGTTGCCCAGAGCGGCGGGCAGCAGGGCCAGCGTGTGCCATTGGCCGGTGGCGATATCGTAGCGATACCAGCCAGTTCCGGCAGGCGCGCCCGGATCACCGGCTTTCATATAGCCTTGCGTGAGATAGAGGTGTCCGTGCTGATCGGCCAGCACCGACGCGCCGTAGCCCAGCGTGACCTGCGCTGGTGGTGTGATCTTTTGCAGCGTGTTCGTGCGCGGTTGGTACATATAAAGGAGCGAGGTGACGCTGAGAGATTGTGGAGAATAGCCTGCTGTGAAAAAGAGATCGCCTCGCTCATCCAGTGCGGCGGCGTTGTTGCCCATGCCGGGAAACGCACTGTCCGCTGTCTCCCAGTGAGCGGCGGCGATATCGTAGCGATAGAGTCCCTGGTTGTAAAGCGGCGAGGCTTTAGGGCCGCGAAAGCCGCCGCTCATGTAGATATACGAGTGTCCCTGTATGGTCACGTAAAGGGCCGTATTGTCGGCTTCGGGCGAGGGCAGTGAAGGCAAAACTTGCCACGCGCTCTGCAACTGTGGCGCGGGTGTGCGTGTTGGGCCGGTAACGGTGGGTGTGGGTGTGCGCTCTCCTGCGCGCGGCGACGTGGCGGGCGCGGAAAGGAGCCCTACGACGCGAAGCGAGCCGCCGAGCAGCAGCGCGAGCAGCGCCAGTACAATCAACGCGCGCACAACACGGCGCGGTGTGTGTGTTGGGCGCGGAGCGAAAGGCAGATTTTCCTGATCAGCAAAGTCAGTATAGTCGTTCTCGTCTCCCGGCAGCATCTGATCGCCAGCGACGCTCACGGCTGGCAGCGAAGGTGACGATAAACCCATCGATGAGCGATGTGTGAGGCTCTGATCGATGGATTCGAGTTGCGTCTCGGCGCGCGCCTGCTCCTCGCGTTCGGCGTGAGCATCTTGCAGCGCCTCGCGAATCTGTTCGCGCTGCTCGCGATAGGCGGAAGGCGAGGCAAGCAGGCGCGTCTTTTCCTCGGCGGGAGCCGCCAGCATGTGCAGCGACGACCAGTCGGTCGCGTTCCCGGCCTCTACTTTTTCGACGCTTTCCCGGTAGGCGCGGCGTTCTTCAACGCTATAGGCGCGTTCCAGGGCCAGGTAGAGGGTATGCGCTGATTGGAAGCGATACATCGGCTCGGAGCGTGTTGCCACCGTCACCAGTCCGCTCAACACGGAAGAGATGGCCGGGTTGAGATAGTGCAGCGACTCCAGGGGCTTGCCCGCTCCGGCTGGCCGATTGCCGCTCAGCATCTCGTGCAAGATCACACCGAGGCTATAGAGGTCGGAGCGCCCGTCGGTCTGGCTGCCGCCCTGGTACTGCTCCGGCGGCGCGTAGCCGGGCGAGCCAAATTCCATCGTATCGTTCATTTGTCCTGGCTTGAAGTAGCGAGCGATGCCAAAGTCAACGAGCATGACGCGCCCATCCGGCGAAAGGATCACGTTGGACGGCTTGACGTCGCGAAAGACGACGGGCGGCGTTTGCCTGTGCAGGTATTCCAGCACATCGCAGAGCTGTATGCCATAGTTCAGCGTCTCCAGCGGCGATAACGGCGCGTTTTGCAGCATGTAGGCATTGAGTGTGGGGCCGGGGATGTAGTCCATTACCAGGTACCAGTGACCGTCTTCGATGAAATAGTCGTAGAGCGCGGGTATAGCGGGATGATCCAGGCGCGCCAGCAGCAGCGCCTCGCGGATAAAGCGGTCGGTGCTGGCGCCGCCGCTGAGGGGAAAATCTTGTTCGGTGAAGGTATGAGCAGTAGGGCGCTGCAAGAAAGATTCGTGATGCACGATGCGTTCCAACGTGTCGCTGACAGGCTCAGGGACGCGCTGATCAACGCATCCCTGCTTGAGGGCAAAGGGAATATGCAGCGCGCCGTGCGTGGCGAGGAAAACCTGTCCCATGCCGCCCTCGCCCAATACCGCCTCGATGCGATACTCGCCATCATGTAGCCACTGCCCAACCATCTGCTCCGGGCGAGGGGCGCGCGCTTTTTGCCCTGTTTCTGACGTTCCCGACATGATAACCTCCCTTTCCACACAATACCCACTACTCTTTATGGTACTCAGGGAAGCCATTTCGTCAACAAGCGGGGGGCGATGGGTCTCAGGAAGGACGGAGAACTGGGGCGATTTACTCCGCCGTCGTGGATACTTTTTTGCCCGCGCCTTTGAAGCCGTATTTCCGGATCGTGTTGTGCAGCCAGCCGACGGTGGGGCCGTCGTCGATCTTTTTGCTAGTCTCGACGAGGAAAGAGGCCGATTGCGGTTTGGGCGACAGGTGGTTGGTGGCACGCAGCCGCGCCAATTCATCGTAGTGCTGGAAGGCCCAGTACAGGTTGATGCGGCAGCTCTGGCAATTCTTGGCGTCGTCCACATTGGACGCGCCGCATTGTGGACATTCGGTCATGCCCTCACCTCCGTCGGTGGTGTAGTCGTTTCATTGTACAGGCGTGCTTCGTCGGCGGCGTTGATGACGGGCAGGGCGCGCAGTTTCATCGATTTGCCGCGCTCGCTGGGCATGATGGCGGTCTTCGCCGCGCTTTGCGCCACTTCGAGGCTGACGCTGGCAAGTGTCGGCGCGTGGCAAAGCATGTTGGTATAGGAGGCGTTCGCCAGGGGACAGTAGCACTCGCCGGCCTTGATGCTGCGGCGTAGTTCGTCCGCTTTCGCCGTGCGCCAGACCGTGCCGAAATCGTAATTGTAGTCGCGCAGGTTGCCCACTGATTCGGCGCGGATACAGCACGTCCAGACATCGCCATTGGGCGCGATCTGCGCGGAGGCGATGCCGGCGAGGCAGGGGATGATCTGCCGTTTCTCTGTCAGCGTGCGTTTCACCAGGTCATAGTAGCGGTCGCGAAACGCCTGCGTAATGCGCGTGACGCCGGTAAACTCGGACTGGCGAATGTCCTGTTGCAGACGATCAATGACGGGCTGGTACTTCTCGACTGGCGGCGTGATGCCCATGCCCACCGTGTCCAGTTCGACACGCTCCTCGGCGATCTCGGTGATGAACGAGTCTGGTTGTAGTTCGCCGCGGACGAAGTGGTAGATGTTGTCGAACTCGTCGATGTTGAAGTTGGAGATGACCGTATGCACGCCGAGCGTGAAGTTCTTGTAGCGGCCCTTCAGCGCCTTGAGGCCGGCATAGGTGCGCATAGCGCGTTCAAAGTTGCCCTTGACGCCGCGCACGAGGTCATGTTTCTCGCCCACGCCGTCCAGCGACAGGTTGATGATTACCTCCGACGTGGGGGCCGCTTGCAGCACGCGCTCGATGCGCGCCGGGATGATCTTGTCCTGGATGCCATTGGTGGGAATGTTGATGATGCCGGGGCGGCAATAGCGATAGGCCAGTTCCACCATCTCCGGCAAGTCTTTGCGCAACGTTGGTTCGCCGCCGCTGAAGGTGAACCAGTAGGCGGCATGGCCGATGGAGGCGAAGGTTTTCTCGTATTCTTCCAGCGTAAAATCGTCGTTCGGTCGCTGCCAGACGTTGCAGGTTTTGCAGCGCGAATTGCAGCGATAGCTGACGCTGATCGTCAGATTCATGGGTAGAACCAGTGGCTTACCTAACATATACGACGCCTGCGACCGCGCCATTTTCGGCAATACTTCTAACATTGACATGGGTTGCTCTTTCGTGTACTTACATCGGATATATATACTTTAATCGGCTCTTTTCCCACCATTCTATATAACGATGCGTGTAAATGGATGCAACGGAAAAAGCGCGGGCGCGGTACTATTGTCATTCGGCAGCGTGACCATATGGCAAGATCATTCTCATACAGGCCCGCGAGCGGGCCTCTTTTGGGAGTTAATAAGGTTTTTTCGCGGGCTTCGCCCGCGAAAAAACCTTATTAACTCCTGCTACGCGCCATAGGCGCGACTGAGCCTATTGATTGCACCGTCACAGCCGCGGGGCGTATAATACAGGCTGGAGCGGGGTGGTTATGGTAATAGCGCCGCGCCGCTGGCTGTATTCTCTGTAAGGGAGCGTGTTGCGTATGTCTTTGCCTGCTCAGCGTGTCGCTACTTTTGGCACAACTATTTTCACTGAAATCAATAACCTGGCCCAGCAGTATCAGGCTTTGAACCTGGGACAGGGCAAGCCCGATTTTGATACGCCGCCGGATATCGTGACACGGCTGGTGGAGGCGGCGCGGGCAGGACACTATAACCAGTATGCCCCTGGCCCTGGCACGGCGTCGCTGCGTAGTGCCGTCGCCGCTCACGCGGCGCGCTTCTATGCTATGGACATCGACGCGGATCGGGGCGTGATCGTCACGGCGGGGGCGACGGAGGGTATCTTTTCCGCCATCCTGGGGCTGGTTGACGCGGGCGACGAAGTGATTGTGATCGAACCGTTTTACGACTCGTATGTTCCCAATATCATCATGGCGGACGCCGTGCCGGTCTTCGTGCCGCTGCACCCGCCTGCCTGGACGCTCGATCCCGACGAACTACGTGCCGCGTTCAGCAGCAAGACGCGCGCGCTCATCTTGAATACCCCGCAAAATCCCAGCGGGCGTGTCTTCAGCCGCGCGGAACTGACACTGATCGCCGAACTGTGCATCGAGCATGACGTGACGGTCATTTCCGACGAGGTGTACGAGCATCTGATCTTTGGCGCGGCACGGCACATCCCCATCGCTACGCTGCCGGGCATGTCTGAACGCACCGTCACAGTGAGCAGCGCCGGGAAGCTGTTCAGCGCCACCGGCTGGAAGGTTGGTTGGGTTTACGGGCCGCCCGCGCTGATCGAGGGCGTAGCGCGCTCGCATCAGTTCGTGACCTTCGCTGTGCATCATCCCACGCAGGAGGCTGTGGCTTACGCGCTCAATCTTCCCGACGACTACTTCGCGACGTTTCAGGCCATGTACGCGGCGAAGCGGCAGTTGATGCTTGCCGCGCTCGACAGCGGCGGCTTGAACTATGCCGCGCCCGACGGAACCTACTTTGTGATGGCGGATTATACTGATGTGTTTGATGGCTCGCCGCTGGAATGCACCCGCTATCTGACCAGGGAGATAGGCGTGGCCTGCATCCCGCCGGAGACCTTCTACAGCCAGCAACACGCCCATATCGGGCAGGGTTACGTGCGCTTCGCCTTTTGCAAAAGCGACGACACGCTGCGGCAGGCGCAGGAACGGCTGGCAAGGTTGCGGGCAATATAGGGTGCAACCGGATTTGATATTATTTGTTAAAGAAGGCCAGCGTGCCGTAGAAGTTGATGAATATGCCGAACAGCAAAATTGCCAGTTGCACGGAATTGGGGACGTACTCCAGGATGAACATGAGCGAGAGGAAGAGCAGCGGGATCACGTCAAAGAAGTAGCGACTGCCGAACTGCACCCAGCCCGTCGCGAAGTAGAGCATGAGTAAAATGATGCACAGCGCGACGACCGCGGCTGCCAGACCTAAAAAGATCAGCCGTTTTTTGCTCACATACTGGTGGCAATAGAACAGCATGGGCGACAGTAGCAGCGCCGGATAGACGGAAAAAACGCTGTTGCCCTCCTTATCGACCACCACTGGCCTGTGGGTCGTCTGGAAATGCACGATATTCAGGAAGTAATAATAGACATTGTGCCAGACATAGGAGAGCGAGAGGTAGTGACCGCTTTGCAAGGCGGAGTCGTAGCGTTGCGCGCCTTGCTGGTAGGTCTGGCCGACATCCAGGATATTGCCGAACCTGGCATAATTGTACAGACAGCCGAGGCCGACGAAAGCCAGCGTCAAGACGCCAAACGACACGAAGAGTTGCAGCGGAACTTTCCGGTCTGCTAGCCGGAAATGCACGATTACAAAAAAGAAGAGGATGCCGTTGAAGACGAGGCTATACCTGGACAAAAAGGCAAGCCAGAAAAACACTACGGCGAGAATGAATAGGGAAAGCTTCTCGGTATTGAGGAAGAGGAAAAAACACAGGTAGAACAGCAGCAAATAGGTAGCGGCGAAGATCTGGCTGGTAAACCAGATGTCGCCGTGCAGAGAGAGTATGAAGTTGGGCGACGCGAGGCCGAAGCTGAAGAGCAGAAATGCCTCGGCCATCAACGATAGGGAGATGTTGAAATAGCGTTTGAACGCCTGCATGACGAAATAAAAAAGAATGACGTTGCTCGCTCCTCCAATAAGCGTATAGAGGATATCGCTGGCTTGCAGGTGAGAGATCAGATAGAAGGGCAGGATAAACAGGACGGGAGCCGGTCCCCAGTAGAGATACCATTTGTTCTGGAACAGCGAAAGATCATAATTGGACGGCGGATTCACGCTCACGCTTCCGTGAAAGAAGGAGTTGAGCAGGTAGCTGTAGTAATTGTGGCTGGTTGCCCCAAGCAGGTTGCTGTTGATTCGCGCGGCGAAATAGACGTAGATAGCGCATACCGTTGCACATAACAGTAGCCCTACAATATACTTGTGTCTTTTAAGCAAAGTTTCCAGGCTCTCGGTTTTCGCACTCATCGCGTTCATCAGATTATCTCCTCCATGATATTACGTAGATCAGGATATTGCAATATACAATATAGGCAAAATTTTCCCGTATTATAACAGATATTTTCTCGAGTGCCTATCAGGTATGACTATTTTCCCTTCTTAAATACGGGGAAATTCGTAGGGGCGGTGGCTCCGCCCCGCCCTTGTCAGCGACAATGACCCGTTTTTGGGCGGGGCTTTACGGTCTGGCGCAACTATAGTTTTTGGGCGGGGCAAGCCCGCGCTTTACGGTCTGGCGCAACTATAGTATGATGTTGGTAGAGCATTTCCGTTTTTCCCCTGGCGCAAAGAATAAGGTACATGAGAAGCCTCGCGAGGCATATCACAAAGAATTGAGAGTAATATACGATGATCGATGTGGATGAACCGGCGCTGCGCGAACTTTTGCGGCGGCGCACTCCCGAAGGTCGCTACGAGATTAGCGAGATCGATCTGGTTCTGAACATTCGCCAGCAGCACGCGGCAGGCGGTACAGGGCGCGTGCAACTGCTGTGCGAAGTTCTGGTGGAACGCTGCGCTCTGGAGTTTCAGCGCCGCTCGCTTGGTCTGCGCCACCGGCCAGACCTGCGCGAAGATGCCATCGCCAACATGACCGAACACCTGCTGCGCGAGGCATTGGATCCGTCCGAAATCTTTATGACGCAGAATTTTATTCACTATCTGCGTTGCCTGTGCGCCGACGAGTTCAATCGCGTGCTGCGCCAGGAGGGGCTGCACTACCGGCGCGACGACGAGGGACGCCCGGCCGGGAGGCCGCAGCATGTGCCGCGCTCGCTGATCGACCCACTGCGGCCCGCGCCTGCCGACGACGAGGGAGCGGCCCTGACCGCCGATGTGGCTGATCCGCAGGATCAGTACGAGACGCTGCACGCCGAGGCCGAGGCCCAGCGCATTCTCCGCTATTTGACCGATCCCCTGGATCGCCTGATTATGGTCTTGCGTGTAATCGAAACCATGAAGTGGGATGACATCGCCGTCATTGCCGGGCGTACTGAACGCACGGTGCGCCTGCGCTACGAGAAAGCGCGCATTCACCTGCGCGCATGTATCGAACGCGAAGGGCGGGGAGCATGACAATCGTATATCGAACGAGGTATTGAAATGGATAGACAAACTTTGCAACAGTTAAAAGTGGCGTGGATTGCCGCGAAGGAGGCCGGAGATACGCAGGCCCAGGTTGCGCTCTTGCGCGATTACCCGGAGTCTCAGGACGCTCTTGTCTCCTTCATCGCGGCCTACCGCGCCACGGAAATAGATGATTCAGCAGCGGAGGGCGCGGAACTGTCGTCTCTGACGCGGCGCGCTCTGCAAACGGCCATGGGGCGCGTCTTCCCGCCGCAGGCGACGGCGGCCAACCTGCGCGAACTGCGCCAGCAGCGCGGCTTCTCGCTGACGGGCGCGGCGCAGGGTCTGCGGCTCGGCGCGGACGTGTGGAAGAAGTTCGAGTCCGGCGCAATTGAACTGGCGAGCCTCACGCAGAAGCAACTGGATCGCCTGGCCCACTTCTTCAATGTGAGCGCGGCCCAGTTCGGCTCGCTGCTGACCAATAGCCAGCCATCTATGACGATGAACCGCCGCCAGACGGCCAGCGCGGCCCGCCAGGATCAGCAGGCCATGAAACCCCAGAGCTTCACCGAGGCCATCGAACGCAGCAGCATGACGAAGGAAGAGAAAGGGTTATGGATGGAGTAAGGGGCGCAATTTATCGCGCCCTTTAACTTCTGCAACCATTTCATTCTCAATTCACCAAAAAGCTCTTGACTTTTCCCTCTTCATATCTTATTATTTGATTGTCTGATTAATTAAATATTCTGGACTAGAAACGAGAATCATTTATGGCGCGGACGCCGAAAGTTGTTGAAGATCGCAGCGAGCAGATTATCGATGCCGCTCTGCGCGTGTTCTCGCGCAAGGGCTTTACGAAAGCGACTAATAAGGATATCGCCCGCGAGGCCGGGATCACGCCGGGCCTGATCTACTACTACTTCGAGAACAAAGAGGCATTGTTCAGGGCGCTCGTCGAGAGCCGCTCGCCTCTGCGCTTGCTCTCGTCTTTGCCCGAACAGGCGCGGGACATGCCTGTTGAGCCGTTCATGCGTTTCCTGCTTGGGCAGATACTGGCCTTTGTCGAGGGCGAGCAATTCGTTGGACTGATTCGCGTCATGTTGCCAGAGATCATTCATAGCGACGATCCCTATCTTTCGCAGACGGTGACAGATATCTTTGGGCGCGTGGTCGAGATCGTGAGCGCGTATTTTGCCGCGAAAGTGCGGAGTGGGGAACTGCGCCCGCTTGACGCGGCGCTGACGGCCCAGGTGCTGGTCGGCAGCGTGATAGGTTTTGTGCTGCGCCGCCAGTTGATCCGCGATCAACTGGTGCTGGCGCTGACACAAGAGCAGATCGTCGATGCCATCATGGAAACAATGCTGCAAGGCATATTGCCGCGCTAACGTTTTGTCGTTACTTTTAATTGGCCGATCAGTCAAAATACAAGGAGTTTGCTATTATGAATGCTTCTGCTTCACCGGTTGATAGTGTTATTGAAACTGAACAGACCACTTGCTGTATCGTGGGCAGCGGTCCTGCTGGAGCGATGCTGGCGCTATTGCTGGCGCGCAAGGGTATTCCGGTGGTGTTGCTCGAGGAACACGGGGATTTCGACCGCGACTTTCGCGGCGATACCATTCATCCGTCAACCATGCAGATACTCGATCAGTTAGGGCTGGCCGAGCAATTGCTGGCATTGCCGCACACGAAAGTTGCAGCCTTGCCGTTTCAGTCCGGCGATAGGGCGCTGGTACTGGCCGATTTTCGCCGTCTGAAGACGCGTTTCCCGTATATTGTGATGTTGCCGCAGGTGCGTTTCCTGGAGTTCATTACTGCCGAAGCGAAAAGTTATCCCGACTTTCGCCTGGTGATGGGAGCGCGCGCCGAGAAATTGCTTGATGCGGACGGAGTAGTGCGGGGCGTGCGTTATCGGGGTCGTGATGGCTGGCACGAAGTACGGGCCATGCTGACCGTGGCGGCGGATGGGCGTTTCTCCCGCGTGCGCCAGTTGGCGGGGTTTGAGACGGTGAAAACGGCGCCGCCGATGGATGTGTTGTGGTTTCGTTTGCCGCGCAGAACCGACGAGTCCGACGCTTCGAGCGGTCGTTTTGTGGCCGGGCATATCCTGATCATCTTGAATCGCGGCGATTACTGGCAGGTTGGCTATATTATTCCGAAAGGCGGCTACCAGAAGATTCGCGCCGCGGGCCTGGATGGGCTGAGACAAGAACTCGCCGACATCGTGCCGCAATTTGCCGACAGGGTCGATACCCTCCAGGAATGGAAGCAGATCGCGGTCCTCTCGGTTGAGTCGAGCCGCCTAATGCGCTGGTATCGTCCCGGTCTGCTGCTGATCGGCGACGCGGCCCATGTGATGTCGCCGGTGGCGGGCGTCGGTATTAACTATGCTATCCAGGATGCTGTGACCACAGCGAATATTTTGGACGAACCGCTCAAAGCCGGGCGAGTGCGTATCAGTGACCTGGCAAAGGTGCAGAGCGCGCGTGAATGGCCGACGCGCATTATACAGGCGCTACAGAACGCTATTCAGCGCGGCGTTGTCGTGAACGCTCTCGCGTCGGACAAGCCGCTTACGGTTCCCCTGTTCTTGCGCTTCCTGTTGCGGGTTCCGCTGTTGCGCACCATTCCCGCGCGGCTCATTGCTTTTGGCCCGCGGACTGTGCGTGTGAGGGAATGAGCAACGTTGTTACTTGAAGCAAGAAAGAGGGAAAAGATGAGTGGTGTACACCCAATGCGCTCCTTTAATAAACATGTGTTAAATCGGGTGACGCGCAAGTTCGCAGAATCTTCACGCGGCTCGTTTGCCGTCATTCGTCACGTTGGCCGTCGCAGTGGCAAGCCGTATGAAACCACGATCATGGTTTGGCCGATGGGAGATGGTTTTGTGATCGCGTTGACCTATGGGCCAGAAGTGGATTGGTATCGCAACGTTCAGGCGGCTGGACACTGTACGATACTTTGGCATGGGAAAGAATACGCTATCGAGAAAGTGGAAGCGATCGATATAAAGACAGGGTTACTTGCGTTTCCCGCGCGTTTCCAGTTCATATTGCGAATGCTTGGTACCCGGCATTTCATAAAAATGCTGTATCAGACGACCGGGCCAATGAGCGTTGCGTAGAGAGATAGCCGTATTGGCTTCGTTCACAATGGAGGGAATAACATGGACATTGACGCCGACCGGGTACAAGAAACAATGGCGTCGCCTGCAAACAGCAAGGGCGACGAGTCGATGGTCGTGATCGAGCGGCTGGTCAAGCAGTTTGGCAGGCTGCGTGCTATCAATGACCTGAGCATGACCATCAAAACGGGAGAGACGTATGGTCTGATCGGGCCGAATGGTTCCGGCAAGACGACGTTGATTCGTATGCTGGTCGGCCTGCTGCGCCCGACGAGCGGCACAATCCGCATCGGCGGCGAGCGCGTACCCAGCGCGAAAGTTGCTGCGTCTCTGGGCTATATGACGCAGCTCAGCGCGCTGTATCTCGATCTGACGGCAAAGGAGAACCTGCGCTTTTTCAGCAGCATTTATGGGCTGCGCGGCAAGGAGCAGGCGCGCGCCATCCAGGAGATGCTGGAGCGCGTAGAGCTGGCCGACCGCGCGAACGACGTGGTGGGAACCTTCAGCGGCGGCATGAAGCAGCGCCTCTCGCTGGCGTGCGCCCTTGTGCATCGCCCGCGCCTGGCTCTGCTCGACGAGCCAACCGTCGGCGTTGACCCCGAACTGCGCCGCGCTTTCTGGGATTATTTCGCCCGGTTAAACCGCGAGGGCGTGACTATCATCGTCTCAACCCATCAACTGGATGAGGCCGCGCATTGCACGCGCCTGGGCCTGCTGCGCTCCGGCAGCTTGCTGGCCCAGGACACGCCCCAGCAGTTATTGCGCCAATCTGGCAAAGACAATATGGAAGATGCCTTTCTCTACTTTGCCAGCCGCGAGGAGGAACAGCGATGAATTTTGCGCGAATCTCCGCTCTTGCCAGCCGCATTATTCGCCAGTTGCTGCGCGACCGGCGCACGCTGGCTCTGATCTTCCTGGTTCCTATCCTGATCATGACGCTGCTTTATCTCGTGCTGACCAATACGAGCAGC
>DATLSW010000299.1:0-6009 GCA_035533955.1 Ktedonobacteraceae bacterium
AAGAACACCTGCGTATCATTCAGGGTATACGCACCAGTAAAGGAGAGGAGGGTTCAGAGGAATACGAACTGTTACGTTTCTACCGCGATTTTCTTTCAGGACGCGATCTCAAGCCGTTCTGGAAATTTACCACCGCCTATAGCAGCTATCTTATCAGTCGGCGCGAACGAGATCCGCGATCTCCTGTGCGCCAGTTTAGTGTTACCGGATTGGAGAGTTTCCTTGTCATGCATAGCATCAGGAATGAAAAGAAATTGACCGACATCACTGGCAATCCCGGCTTTCAGCGGGTTGCCTACGCGATCCGGCAAGCGACCGTTAAGGCGCAATATCGCCGCTCGCAACTGCGCGATCGAACCTATGAAGTGCGCTACGGTCTGGGCCAGGAACTGATGCGCGAGGCCCGCTACAAAGACAAGTTTACCGCCGCGCTTGCTGAATTCTTACATCAGTACAATGCCGAGACAGCGCGCGAAGAGGAAAAGGCCGCGAATCAAGTTGGCGGGGCTATTACGTCTGAAATACGGCGCGCACGCAAGTTGCGCGGAACGGTGAGCAAGGATGATATCGATGCGGTGATGCAGTTGATCGAGCATTTCGGCTCT
The DNA here is from genome assembly GCA_035533955.1 of Ktedonobacteraceae bacterium. Taxonomy (GTDB): domain Bacteria; phylum Chloroflexota; class Ktedonobacteria; order Ktedonobacterales; family Ktedonobacteraceae; genus CADDZH01. The sequence goes on from DATLSW010000299.1 coordinate 606, forward strand.
GAACTGATCGCAGCGCTGCTTGTGACCTATGGCTATGCCAGCGACACGCGCCAGCGAACAGCAGAGGCAGACGCCGGCGATATCGACACACAAACGGAACCAGAGGATGCATCCTCAGACGGAGAATAGATAGACTGTGCGGCGTAGAGGCCGCACGTTTCTGATGATCTGAAGACAAAGATGAACGTTGAGAAAGGAAAAGATTACCCATGAAGACACCTATCGCCTCACTATCCATCGCGGCACGCGCCACGTTAGACATGCACAGCCTGAATAACGAGGGCGGCGAAGGCAATCAGATACAAACGCGCATGGTCGATATCATTGACCATCATGGCGAACTACACACGGTCAACGCCATCTCCGGCGATATGCTCAAACACATCCTGATGCAGCATTTTTACCAGCAGGCGCGGTCGCAACATTTGTCGCTGTGCCAAGGTTGCCAGCGGTTCAATGCCAATCGCATTAACGCGGACGAGCCATTTATCAAGAACGCCAGTAAAAACGACACGCAATTTATTGATCAACTTTTGCAGGCGTGCGCGATGGATGATGTCGCGGGTATTCTGGTGACTGAGGGACGATCCACGCCGCGCAAGTCGGTGAGCGAGTTCGGCTGGGTGCTGGGATTGCCGGGGAAAGTCAGTACCAACAGCTACTTCCACGCGAAGTACGTTGCCGAACGCGGCGCGGACAGGCGCGCTCAGGATGCCGAGGGGCAGAAGAGCGGCGCGAATCTGGGACAGAGCATCTTTCATCGCCCGGCGTCGAGCGGCGTTTACGCGATGGTCTGTCACCTCGAGCTGGCGCGCATCGGTTATAACGACATCAAGCAGGATTATGCCATCGATGAAACTGAGCGGCAGCGCCGCGCGACGCTGCTCCTTGAAAGCCTGTTTCATACCTTCATTGAGCTGAACGGCGCGATGCGCTCGACGCAGTTGCCACACCTGGTCGCGCTGGAGGGAGCTATCACCACTAGCAGCGGCGTTATACCGGCCCCACTGATCAGCCCGCTCATTGGCGGCGAGGACGACTCCAGCGCCTATCGCACGCAACTTGAAACTATCGCGGCGGCGCTCAATGGTAGTGGAGAACAGCAAGTTGAGGTGAGAACATTTGACAGCATCGGGGATTTCGCCACGAAGATGCGGGTACTGATCGACGAAAGTTCGCCGTTCAAACAGGCTGTTGGGCGCTAGCTCGTGGAAGGATGCTTGCTATGTGGATTGTTGCGCGTTACCAGGCGGCGGCGCTCTTCTCACTGAAAGCTGCCTCTGCCACGGCTTCCGGCGGGAAGACGCTGTTAATTCCGACACCCTATGCCATCAAAATGGCGCTGCTTGACGCCGCGATCCGCACGATGGGCGTGAGCGAAGGGGAACGATTGTTCCCCTTCCTCCGCGATCTTGCCGTGTGGATGCAGCCGCCTGACGACCTGGTGGTGATCAAGGGGTTTGGAAAAATTCGGAGGCTGCTCAAGGATAAAAGTAACGAAGAGAAAGCGCGGGAGGCCCAGGCACGCGGGCATTGGCCGATGCAGCCGACCATCGCGTACCGGGAGTATGTCTACTATCGCGATCCGTTTCATCTGGCCTTTTCGCTTGCAGGCAATGAAGCGCAGGCGCGCACGTTACAACGCTTGCTCCTCTGCATCAACTACTTTGGCAGGCGCGGCGGCTTTATGCAGATACTGGAACCGCCGGCGCTGGTAGAGCAAGTAACGGAACAGGCGTTTATCCACCTGACGCCGGAAGGGATAGAGAACTTTTATGCTGATGGAACCCTGCAAGTTTTGGATGATTGCGGGCCAACGCTCACGTTTCAGAAGGCCAACATCTATAACGCAGAGCGCATTACGCCGGGCAAAGAGCGCCTGTTCCGCCATGTCGTGTTGCCCTACCGGCTGACCCGTTCCAGCCGGGGCTATAGCCACTATCAACGTATCATGGAGGAGACATGAAATGGGTATGCTGGTCACACATCACTTTCTTTTTGTCGCGAAGGTGATCACCCCTCTGGAGTTGGACGATCACAGCGGCTCTGCGCTGCGCGGAAATTTTTTCGATGCTGTATGGAGACGCTTTTGTACGAACAAGGCATCTCCCACATGCGCCGATTGTCCTCTGCATACGCTGTGTCCGGTGAGCGCCCTGGTTGCGCCGCTGCGTGAAGAAAATGCTCGCGGGCGCGATGTTCCTCGCCCATATATCATGCTCCCACCGCTTGGCAAGGCGAGGCGGTACGAGCCGGGACAGGAACTGCTCTTTGGGGTAACGCTCTTTGGCAGCATTGTGCAATTGTTCCCCTACCTTGTCCTCTCCATTCCACTGCTGGAAAGCAGCGGACTGGGGAAGAGAGTCGCGGAAGACGGCAAACAGCGAGGAAGGTTTAAGGTCAAACGGATCGATTCGTACCACCCGTTGAGCAAGGAGCGCCGGACTATTTACCAGGCAGATCGCCCAAAAGTGGATGCTCCAGCTCTCACAGTGACCCCTGATGAGGTCAGGGCAAAGGCTGCTACACTGGCAACAGACGCAATCACGCTGCATTTCCTGACACCCACACGGCTGGTGGAGCAGGCACACCCATTGCGCAAAGTTGCCTTTCGTCCCCTGATCTGGCGCTTGTTCGAGCGATTTGCTGCATTACAAAACGAGTACGGAGATGGCCCAGGTGAGGGAAGCGTCGCAAGCGATCTGCATCAGTTGCTCGATCTGGCCGAATCGGTGAACTGTATCGACGATGCCACCGCGTGGGAAGAGGTTCAAAGCTACTCTCAGCGGCAAAAGTCTTTCTCACCAATTGGCGGCCTTTGCGGGCGCGCCACTTTTGCGGGCGATCTCGCCCCATTTCGTGAATTGTTAACCTGGGGCGAACTGATTCATGTCGGCAAGAATTGTGTGAAAGGGAATGGCTGGTACACGATCGAAGCGTAGAACGTTCGGCGCTCACATCGCCTCAAAGCCGATCATCCCGGAGAGATTCCGCGTTCCCTGCGGAATCTCTCCGTATACTTGCTCTTATGAAGAGTATTCTCTGAAACCATTTTAAAGGAGCAAGTATGGAACTGATTGTTGAAGGCAAAGGCGTCTTTCTTGGCAAGCACCAGGGGCGATTGCGCGTCACCAAAGAGCAAAAGACGATCGCTGAAGCGCCCCTGCTGAATTTACAGCAGGTGTTGATCGTCGATAGTGGCGTGGGGGTGTCGAGCGATGCCATCAGAGCCTGCTGTGAAGAAGGCATCCCTATCCATTTTCTCAGTCACAATGGAACGCCCATCGCAGGCATCTACGCGGCGGGACTGACAGGAACGGTGCTGACGCGCCGGGCGCAATTGCTGGCCTATGAGAACAGCGCCGGGGTCGCTGCCGCCAAAGCCTTTGTCCACGGTAAGCTGGAGAATCAGGCCAATCTGTTACGCTATATGGCGAAGTATCGTAAGGAAACTGCTCCTGATCTCTACGAGGAAATGATGCTCGTCGCTACCGAGATGCGCGATTTCCTGCATGAGCTTGAGCAACTACGTGGCGACAAGATTGAGTTGTTGCGCGAACAGGTGCTTTCTGTCGAGGGCCGCGCCGCCCAACGCTACTGGAATATGGTCGCGAAGGTTATACCATCGGAACTGGCCTGGCCCGGACGCGAGACCCGCGGCGCAACCGATCCCATGAACTCCGCGCTGAATTATGGTTATGGCATCCTGTATAGTCAGGTGGAGCAGGCAATCGTGCTGGCCGGTCTGGATAGCTATGGTGGCTTCCTTCACGCTGACCGGCCAGGGAAACCCAGCCTGGTGCTTGATCTGATCGAGGAATTTCGTCAGACTGTCGTTGATCGCACCGTGATCGGCCTGGTCAATCTGCATGTGGCGATAGAACAGAACGAGGAGGGGCGACTGACTGAAACGACGCGCAAGAAGTTGGCAGAGAAAGTCCTGGAACGGCTTGCCAGCAGCGAAATGTATGAGAAGAAGCGGCAGGCGCTGCGCTTTATTCTGCAAAATCAGGCGCGGCATCTGGCAGTGTTCTTGCGCGGGGAACGCGAACAGTACGAACCATTCGTGGCCGGGTGGTGAGAGATATGCGCTGCCTTTTGATCTACGACATTTCCCATGATGGAACGCGCACGAAAGTGGCCGACGCCTGCCTGGATTATGGCTTGCAGCGCATCCAGTATAGCGCGTTCCTGGGAGAACTCAGCGCCACACACCAGCGAGAATTGTTGCTCAAAATCAAACGACTGCTTGGCAAGCATGGCGCGAATGTTCAGATCTATAGCCTCGACGAGAAGTGTTGGACCAGTCGGCGGCTCATTGAGCAAAAGGAGGACGAAAAGCATGAGCAATTGGCTCCTGGAAGTCACTGACCTCAAGCAGTACACGTACTGCCCACGCATCGTCTACTATCGGTACTGTTTGCCGCGCATCCGGCCCGTGACCTACAGCATGGAAGAGGGTATCCGCAGCCATGTAGAAGAGGATCAACGCGAGGAACGGCGCAGCTTACGTACTTATGGCCTGATGGAGGGCGAGCGCGCTTTCCACCTCGCATTACAGTCTACAAAACTGGGTCTGACCGGGCGCGTAGACCTGGCGATAGCGGCGCCATCACGAGAAGCGCAAAACGCACAGGGGATCGTCGTCGAATATAAACTGAGCGAACAAAAAGCCGGAGCGCATTTTGTCTTGCAACTGGCGGCCTACGCGCTGCTGCTAGAAGAAGCCTGGGGATTGCCCGTCAAACAAGGATTTCTCTACTCGATCCCGCTACGGCGCGCCGAACCAATCGTGATTACCGAGCATCTCAAACGGAAAGTCCGTCAGACTGTGGGACAGATTCAGCAGATTATTGACCGGGAGATCATGCCGCCCGCGCCAACATCGCTGCGTCGCTGTGTCACCTGCGAGTTCCGGCGTTTTTGCAACGATGTGGTGTAGGAGAATCGCCCAAAAACAGCCAGGTACGAGAGAGAATTCGCAAATCGATCAGGCAAGCAACTGATGAACGTGGTAAAACTGGTAATGAGGGCGAATTTCATCCAGATTGACGCTCGATCTCGCGGAAAGGAACGTCGCAAATCGCCCTCCATTTCTGACAAAAAGGATGTTGCGAGAGTAACGGCCTTGCAGAGCGTGATAAGATGAAACCGAGATGCAAACGGCGCCATGAGAAGCGCAAGAAAGGGGCTGTACCGCTCCGGGAGTCATAAATCGGCTCTTTACTATTGCGCCATTACGCGGTTGCATCGATAACGGCCCGAACAAGGGTACTGCAAGTACGGCGCGCCTGTCGCCGTCTTACAGCAGATGCAGTTGCATCGATAACGGCCCGAACAAGGGTACTGCAAGATGCGGGTGAACTGACCAACTAAGAAAGAAAGAGGTTTGTTGCATCGATAA
>DATLSW010000300.1:0-10626 GCA_035533955.1 Ktedonobacteraceae bacterium
GCTCTTTCTGCGATCCCGTACATCTTCCGGCAAAACGTGCGCAAAGGCGCGGCGCAAGATGCCTTTTTCGATACCATCGACGGTCTTCATCTCCCACGGGATGTTCCAGACATATTGCACCAGCCGGTAATCGCAGAAGGGAACGCGCACTTCAAAGCCGGTTGCCATACTCATGCGATCTTTACGATCCAGCAAAAAGGGCAGGAAGTAGGCCAGGTTCAGATAAAAGAGTTCGCGCCTTTTGGCATCCAGCGTCTCCTCGCCTGCGAGTCTGGGGACTTCGGCAATGGCCTGGCGATATTGCCGGTCAATATAGGCATAGGGACGCGCTTTTTGCATGATATCAGTAGACAACCACGACAGTCCGCTCTCGCCCTGACCGTTCACCAATGGCAGCCAGGGGAAGCTTTGAATTCTGAGCGCGGCATCATTGTGAAACCAGGGATAGCCGCCAAAGACTTCATCGGCTGACTCGCCCGACAGCGCCACGGTCGCCTCTTGCTTCATAGCCTTGAACAGCAAGTAGAGCGAGGAAGTCATCTGGCCCGCCGTCGGATAGTCATGGGCATAGAGCGGAGCCAGCAAGCTTTCAAGCAGCGCGGGCGTATCTACCGTAATAGTATGATGCCGCGAGCCGACGTATTCGGACATTTTTCTGGCCCAGGGCGCGTCCAGCGAAGGATGCAGGGCCGTACCGTGGAAATCCCGCTCGCTATTCACAAAATCGATCGAATACGTGTCAAGTTCTTTGCCTTCGCGTTTGAATTCGTTAGCGGCCAGGGCGGTAACGCCGCTGGAATCCAGCCCGCCGGAGAGCAGCGTCACCACCGGTACATCGGCGATCAATTGACGCCTGACCGTGTCTTCCAATAGCGCGCGAATATGCTCGGCTGTGGTGGGCAGGTCGTCGATGTGCGGATGACTCTGCAAAGACCAGTAGCGGGTAATATGCATACCCTGCTCATTACAAACCGCTATGTGGCCGGGACGCAGTTGATGCACATTGCGATAGACGCCGGAACCAGGGGTGGGCAAAAAGCCCAATATTTCCGCCAGCCCATCCGCGTCAACCTCGGCCTTGACCAGGGGGTGAGCCAGCAATACCTTCAACTCCGAGCCGAAGAGAACGGCTCCGCCGCGCTGCGCGTAGTAAAGCGGCTTGACGCCCAGGTGATCGCGCGCCAGCAGCAGTCGTTGCTTCTGTTCATCCCACAGGCCAAAGGCGAAGATGCCGTTAAAATGCTGCACGCAGTCTACTCCCCACTGCATATAGGCGTGGAGCAGCACCTCCGTGTCCGAGCGCGTGCGGAAGGTATGCCCGTAGCTTTCCAATTCGCTGCGCAACTCGCGAAAATTATAAGTTTCTCCATTATATGTGATGGCATAGGTGCGCTCGCCTTCGTGATACACCATTGGTTGCCCGCCGGTATCCGGGTCAATCACGATCAGGCGGTGATGCGCCAGCGCGGCGTGTGGAGAAAGCCACTGGCCCTGCGCATCCGGCCCACGGTGACATAACGTATCCGCCATACACGCCATCATCGGCCCTTGCCGAGTCAAATCATTATTCCAATCAATCCATCCAGCAATACCGCACATAGCTTCTGATCCTTTCTGTTTGCTAACGGTCTCGCGACATGTTTTTCCGTTTGTATCCTATCGTTTCCTTGTGTCAGAAATATCTGGCAGCTTTGTTATTCCAAGTATATCGTCGCGGCAAGCGAAACGGAAGATCATTTACTAGTCATTTACTCGTCACATAGCCGCGGCCCAGACTGTTTCTACGGATGATGTTGCCATCCCATAACCTCCTTCTGTGAAAAAACTCCTCCATACTCGTGTTCATTTAATCATGGAACATCGTAACAAGCCTGCTGGTTAAGATCAGTTCGCCCGATAGCCTATTTGCACTATAGCATCGCGCGCGCGCTGGTCAAGGCGCATTGCATCAGGTAATGTTATAATCAATCTCATCTATTTTGGTAGAGGATCGCTAATGTCACACTTATTTGATCGCGCGTCACTATCTGAGCGCAAGCAACAGCACCCAACGCGGCCACTTTATGCAAACCCCGGCGCGCTGACCGAGACGCCGACGACGACGCTGCCGACATACGCCCCGTCATCCGTAGGAGTGGACGTGGTAGAAGGCTCGCGTCGCCCCACCACTGGCGTGCTGACCGGGCCATACGCGAACAAGCCGACAACGCGCCCACTGGTCTACATTCCGGCCACGGAGAAACGGCCGCGCACCGATAAGCTGGCGGCAAAGCCGCGCCGCTCGCGCATCATGATAGGCGCGTGCGCTGGCATCCTGCTGGTGGCTCTGCTGGCCGTCTTCTTCGTCTCCCCGCTCAACAACGGGCAGCAGTCGTTCGGGCTGGCCCAGACTATTAACAACTGGTTCACGCATCAAGCGCCAGAGGTAATCAATCCGGCACAGCAATACACCACTATCCCCACGCCCGCGCTCACGACCGGCGAGGGCTACTGCGGCGGCACGGATATCTGGGGGACGTGCGCAACCTGGATTACGGCGAGCGGCGTGATGGGAACCGACCAGATGCAGCGCCCAATCCTCGGCGCGGTGATTACGCAGCCGTTCGCGCATCCCGAATACCAGGACTGGTGCGGCTGCTGGAAGCCACACAGCGGCATCGACCTGGCCGCGCCCTTCGGTTCGCCGATCATGGCAGCCGACAGCGGGCAGGTGATCTGGACGGGCTGGGACTGGTCAGGATTGGGCTGGGCCGTCAAAATCAATCACGGACACTATATCGCGACGATCTACGGCCACATGGAAAAATTCATCGTGCATGTCGGGGAAAATGTAACGAAAGGGCAGGTGATCGGCTACGAGGGCAGCACCGGCCAATCGACCGGCCCGCATGTGCATTTCATGGTGATGGTAAACAACATCTGGGTGAATCCGCAGTTATATATGCAACTGCCGTAAAAAAACGGTGGGGCGCGTTTGCGCCCCACCCCTATGCCTGAGCTACACTTTTCGAAGAGCGGCGACGGCTGATCGAACCGCCCTTGCGACCGGCTGACTGCGCCTCTTCGCTCGTCCATTTGTGCGCTGTTCCCAGCGCGTGAGCCGCCTTGCCGCCTTTACTGGCAATTTCACGCTTCTTTTCTTGACTCATTGACGCGAAACCACGTCCATGACCTTTTTGCGCCTGCATACTAACTTGCTCCTCCTTTGCTTTTATTCACAAATTGTTATCAATGGGACTCATCGTCCGCTCGTGTGAGGTGCAGGAATTGTGAGATAGACCATCGTTGCCTTTTCTTCTGGCAACGATCCCTGCAACCCACATCAAGAAGCATAACAGGCTGAGCCAGAAATCTCAAGTCAACAATAAGCCCAACCGTCCTATTTTTAGGAAAATTAACCAGATTCTAAGCCACTGGCAAGGTAACGCTGACGCTTGTTCCCTCACCTTCCCGGCTGGATAGCGCGATAACGCCGCGCATAGCCTCGATCAACTTGCGACAGGCATACAGGCCGAGGCCCGCGCCGCGAATATCGGGCGCGGAAACTTGATGCAGGCGACTGAACGGCTTGAACAACTGGCTCTGTTGCGCGGCGGGGATGCCCAGGCCGTTATCGCGCACGGTAATGCGTACCACGCATTGCGCGGGAAGCGTGACGGTCACATCGATCACGCCGCCGCCGGGCGAATATTTGACGGCATTGTCGAGCAGGTTCGTCAGCACCTGTTGCACGCGGATTGGATCGGCGCGCAATAACGGCACAGTCGGCGGCATGGCGCAGCGCAGCATATAGCGCCCCGGATAGCGCTGCTCCATGCGATCTTGCAGCGACTGCGTCACGCGCTGGCAGAGCAACGGCACATTGACAGTGGTAGGGCGCAGCACAAGCCGCCCGGCATGGATGCGCGAGATGTCCAGCAGATCGTTCATCAACGCTTCCAGGTAGCGCGTCTGCTCGATAATATTCGCCAGGTACGCGCGCTGTAGCGTGGGACTCATGATCTCCGCATTGCCAGGCACACGCGCTGCTTCTTCCGCGGCGCTGGCGCTGCCATACGCCTGTAACAGCACGGCATAGCCCTTGATGGCCGTGAGTGGAGCGCGTACTTCGTGGCTGACCAGCGAGATGAATTCGTGCTGCGCGCGCTCGCTTTCTTCTAGTGGTGTCCCATGCAACGCGCCCGGAGCAGGACATTCGTGATCGATGTCTTGCTCAAGTCTTTGCGCGATGACAGGGACATAATGCTGCAGCAACTGTCGCTCGCCGGGAGCGAATGCCCTTTCCCGCGTGCTGGCGCAGACAACCAGGCCCAGCACACCGGCGGGACGTTCTATCGGCAGCACGGCGATGCTTTGCCACACATACACATCAACGAGGAGCGCGAGACATTGCCATTGGCCGCTTTGCAGCGCGAGATCGCACATGGCGCGCACGCGCTCGTGTTCAAGCAGCGCGCGACCGTCGCCAGCGCCGTCACTGCCCACAACATGATAATCGCCGACAGCGAGACGCTCAAGCAGTGGATGGCGCAGACCGCTTTCGGAACATCCCACTACCAGCGCCACCATATCGCATTCCAGCAGATCGCGCACCTGCCCGGCCAGATCATGAAATTGCACGCTCATCAACCACCTCACTCCCCAATTACACGGCAACGGCCAGAGAAAAATGTGGCGGCGCAATGAATTGCGCCTGAATCCGCCCAGGGCGCGATCAATCGGCCCAGGGCGCGATCAATCCGCCCCTACTGGCGCAATGAATTGCGCCGCCACATGCATCACATCCGCGTCCCTATCCACCAACCATTTTCAGTATAGAAATGCTCTCCAACAAGCGAGGGGTGAAACGAGGATGCTATCACGTTTGCAGGGTAATATCGCCAGTCTGCGTTTGCAGCGTCAGCGACGCTTGCGGATTATAGCCAACATCCGTCTGTATATCATAGCTGCCCTTATTGCCAGAGGAGGCCGCTGTGACTGCGCCACTCGCGGTAAATATCCCGCTCTGCGTTTTCGCGTAGAGATGATAAGACGTTCCGCCATCCAGGCCGACAGTGATGGCACCGCTGTTCGAGGTGAGCTGATATGATCCCTGAGAGTCCAACGCGCCGGAGAAGTTGATATCGCCGGAGTTAGTCTGTATCGAGGAATGTTGCTGTAGCGTGACACCGTCAAGCTCGATAGAACCGCTGCCGCTACTGAGCGTCATCTGCCCGGTGACTTCACCAACGGAGATGTCGCCGCCATTTGTATGCAAGGTGAGATTGGCGTCCAGAGGCACAGTAATGAGGACATCTTCAGGCGCGGCATTCGCGTCATTCACATTGACGGTCACAGTCCCCCCATTAGCTGATTGCGATGCTTGTATCGCTGAGTTCTGAAATTGCCCATTATCACCGAAACCATGCGACCGGGATGGTAGGACCGTCACGACGCCGGGAGGGCCGCCTGCTACGACGGTGATTGAGCCGACCAGATTCACAACGTTAATGGTCGGGAAGGAGCCAACCTTAAATTGCTGACCGTTGTGAGATGGAAAGCCGCCCGGCATATTCATAGACGGCACGCGTTGTTCGCGATAGAGGCCAACGTTGAAGCCGTTGGATGACTGATATCCTTGCGCCAGGCCAGCGATGAAGATCAATGCAAAAACAACGATCCCGACCCACAGCCAGGGCGACATACGATTGTGGCGTGGTTGAGGCCGTAAATATCCTCTTTGCTCCACAACCTTCTCGCCGATTTCCGCATATTCTATGCCCGCGTACCCTCTATATTCCCGCTCACCGGCATCAATCGGTTGCATTGCCGGCGAAATAGAAGAGGAACGCTGACCATTGACAAACCGCGGCAGAACCTGATTCGTTGGCGTTCCTGCCTGGCCCGGCTGCCAATCAGGGTCGGCAAATTGCATCTCTTGCTCGCTCATAGTTCGCTCCGTTTAGAAAAGACAAACGCCCTACGTGTATATACGCTTCTTGAGCAAGGATGGTTACACAATGCTGAAAGGTTGCCAATACACATAGTCCCCACTGCCCACAGGAGACCCAGGGGACTATGTGTATTGGCAACCTCGTTTTTAACAAATCCAGTGGATTTGATATTATTGGGTGATGATAATGTTTGAGATCTTCCACACACCATTCTGGTTGACCAGCGTATCCTGGTTTTGAGTGGGCTGGCCGCTGCCGGTGGTAAAGATAATGGTGCCGCTGGCCGCCGGGTCGCTCTCGCTCACATTGCTCACAGTACAGCCGGTGACGCCGCCGAACGAATCGGCAGCCTGCTGCTGGCTCGCCGCGAACTGCTCGCGCGTGCCAACTTTCACCTGTTCATCAGTGGTCATCAGATCGTAAGCCGCGCCGTAATTGCCAGCTTTGTAGTCAGTACAGTATTCGGTAAGCGTCTGTGTGGGCGTCGATGACGCTGGTGTAGCCGCGCCTGATACAGCATGGATAATCAGGATCAGCCCGCCAACAATGATGAACAGCGCCAGCAACACTCCGATACCGGCGATCAGCAGGTTACGACGGTTGCCGAGCAGATTTGTTATAGGCGACCCTGCCGGACGCGGCTGTCCATAAGGTGGGACGTAGGGCATCGCCTCATAGGGAGTTGAGGGCGGCGGCGGCGGCGCAAAAGCGGGCTGATAAGCGCTGTAGGGCGGCGCGATGGCGGTCGCCTGATATGCTGGCGCGTTTCCCCGTATCGTCTCCTGCACAGTTGGAGCGACCTGGCTGACCTCGTAAGTAAAGCGCGTGTCGCCAATCCGAATGCTGTCATTGGGAGCGAGTGGTCGCGGAACCTGGGCAGTAAGTTGCTGCTCATTGACATACGTGCCGTTCGTGCTGCCCAGGTCAACGATTGCATAGCCGCTCCCCGCAGGGCGAATTTCCGCGTGGTGCGATGAGGTTTTGGCATCGCTTAGCACAAGGCGGTTGCTGGCCGCTCGTCCAATAGTCAATGTGCCAGTATCAAGAGTAGTGCGCCCGGTCGGGCCATTGAGCAGCGCTTCCATAAAAATTTCTCCTCGGTGAACAGGATAGATTGACAATTCTGAGTATAGGCGGAAGCATTCAAAAACACATCTGTAATTTTACCTATTTTTGGAGAAATGAGCCGACGCAATGCATTGCGCCGCCATATCAGGCCGACAGCTCACACTATGCTCAATTATACGATTTTGCTCTATATATGCATTTATATATATTTATTTGACTAATACAATTTTTATGGTATACTTATGTAGGAAATAACACCATTTTCAGCAGGAGAACTATACTAAATGAAAAGATTTGCCAGGTCAAAAAGCGGCATCGCTCTGACGAGCGCCGTGCTGATACTATTTTTTTGTGCTTTTCTTCTCTCACCCATTGGTCGCATGCAGGTTCATGCAGAGCCTGATGCAACCCAACCCCCGCTTGGGACGGCCGCAAATTTCGCCGTGCTTGGTGCGAGTACGGTCACCAATACTGGTTCGACCGTGGTGAATGGTGATCTTGGAGTGGACCCAGGGACTTCAGTTACCGGTTTTCCGCCCGGAATCGTGAACGGGACAATACACATTGCCGATGCGGTCGCACTGCAAGCGCAGAACGATGTGACTACCGCGTATGTGAATGCCGCGGGACAGCCCTGCGACTTTGATTTGACGGGCCAGGATCTCGGCGGCAAAAGCCTCATATCAGGAGTATACTGTTTCTCATCCTCTGCTCAATTGACCGGACAGCTCACCATCAACGGCCAGGGAAACCCCTCGAGTGTCTTTATTATCCAGATAGAAAGTACGCTCACCACGGCGAGCAATGCCAGTGTGTTGCTGAGCAATGACGCTCAAGCGTGCAATATCTTCTGGCAGGTTGGCAGTTCTGCGACTGTGGGAACGAGTACCAGCTTTTCAGGAAATATCCTGGCGCTTGCCTCTATCACCTTCACGACAGGCGCCGTATCCAACGGCAGCCTCTATGCCCGCACTGGCGCGGTGACATTAGACACCAACACGATTTCCCGATCTCCATGCGCAAGTGGGATCACACCAACAGCGACATCAACTGCGACGCCACCTGCAACTCCTACGGGAACGCCACCTGCAACTCCTACGGGAACGCCGCCTGCAACTCCCACGGGAACGCCGCCTGCAACTCCTACGGGAACGCCACCTGCAACTCCCACGGGAACGCCACCTGCAACTCCCACGGGAACGCCACCACCATATCCTGGCCTGCCACCGACGGGAAGCGACCCATATGGATCGATCTGGTTCTGTCGATCAGCCCCTATCTAATAATGCATAATGCAGGAGCAATATCATGCACACATTGCGACGCTACTGGTACGTCTTTGCTCTTCTTTTCATCCTCTTATTTGTCCCCCTCAGCCTTCTATCTGGTGGTTGGATAGAAGGCCAACTCTTTTCGTCCCCACGATCAGCCCGCCCGCCTGGCAGCCTTACAGAGAAAACACCAGGAGCAAAGGGATCAGTTACCAGCCCGATTACCTATCGACCAGGTGGACACCTCGTCATTCCCGCTATCGGAATCAATGCCTCTATCGAGCCAGTAGGAGTGTTATCCGATGGCGATCTGGCAGTACCTACCAAGAATCCATGGGATGAAGTGGGTTGGTACAAGGACGGCCCATATCCGGGAGCGCAAGGGAGTGCAATCATTGATGGACACCTTGATCGTCCAGGCGGGTCGCCCGCGGTCTTCTGGAAACTGCGAAACCTCCGCACTGGAGACATCATCATGGTCGTCAATCCGGGGGAAAAGTCATTGCAATTCCGCGTTATGAATATGAAGTACTATGCACCAAATAACGCCCCTTTACCAACAATATTTGGAAACAAGTCGGGTAACTTCCTCAACCTGATTACCTGCGCTGGACAGTGGATTCCCAGCCAGCATCAAACCACCCTTCGCCTTGTCATTTACACAGTATTGGTATAGTTCACAAAAATCCCACGCGCACCCTATCCCACCAGTTCCGCCTCAGAGAGCGGGCCGAGTGTCGTCAAGACCTGTTTTTCGCGCAGCGGGAAACGTTTCAGGGCGCGTACCACGTCGTCTTTCGTAACGCGCTCGACGCGCTCGATCTCTTCCTCGACACTGACCAGGCGGCCTTCGGTCACGAAATCGGAGGCGATGGTGAACATGCGCCAGAAGGTCGATTCGTTGTTCAAGACGATGCTGCTGATCCATTTGTCTTTGGCGCGGCGCAATTCGTCCTCGTAGATGCCCTCGTCCAGAAAGTTGTCGAGTTCGGCGTGCAGAAGCTTGAGGACATTGGGCGCTTCCTCCGGCGTCGAGTTAGCCTGCATAATCAGTATGCCTGTACCTTCCATCGTCCAGATGCTCGCGCTCGCCGATTCCGCCAGACCTTTCTGATAGATGTTCCAGAAGAGACGCGAGCCGTCGCCGTCGCCAAGAATGCTGGCGCCGAGATGAGCGGCGTAGTAGTCCGGGTCGGTCAGGCTGATCGAGGGCATGGCGAGGATCATGATCTGCTGCTTGAGCCTGGCATCAACGGCGATATCGTTGATCGACTGCGCCGGTTCGTAATGATCGACCTGCCGCCCGCAATCGCCAACACGCCAGTTCGCGCAGTGCTTTTCCGCCAGTTCCAGGATATGCTCCCAGTCGAAATTGCCCGCCACGGCCAGCAGCATATTGTTAGCGGCATAGCGGCGCTTCCAGTAATCGTGCATCTGCTCGATACGCATATTGCGGATGCTGTCCGGCGTACCCAGCACGTCATGGCCGAGCGGATGCGTGCCGAAATAGGTCTGCACCATACGCCGGTAGGTGGCGCTGTAAGGCTGATCCTCCGAACGCGCGATCTCGTTGACGATGACCTCTTTCTCGGTCTGGAAATCGCTTTCCAGCAGGCGCGGGTACATCATGTCGCTGAGCAACTCAACGGCGCGGTCCAGGTATTCACCCAGCACGCGCGCGTAAAAGACGGTGGCCTCGTGCGAAGTGAAGGCGTTGAGTTCCGCGCCGATCTTGTTGAACTCCAGCGTAATCTCCTGCCAGTCCAGCGTCTGCGTTCCCTTGAACACCATATGCTCCAAGAAATGCGAGACGCCGGCAATGCTGGGGTCCGGCTCATCACGCGATCCAGTGCGCACGTAGAACGAGACGGCCACGGACTCGAATTCGGGCATGGGCTGCCCCACGATTTGCAAGCCATTGCTCAGGCGATGGGTATGAAATACAGCTCCGTTGGTGGCTGTGGTATCGGTCATGTATTGTTCCTCCACTCTATCGAATATTTGCGTCGTCTCCGTAGGGGCGCGGGCTTGCCCCGCCCAGGCGATAACATCATTTTTGGGCGGGGCAAGCCCGCGCCCCTACGGATATTATTTCAATCCCCGTTCGTCGGCGATTTTGGTAAGCTGGTTGCGCACTTCCCACAATTCAGGGTAGAAGACATCTTGCAGCGTGCGCGCGAGCAGTTCCATCGGCGTGCCGCCCGTGCCAATGGAGCCGGGGCCAATCATGCGTTGGGCCAGCTTCAAGTGCATGGCGCGGAACACCTGGAATATTTCGTCATAATCAATAAGAGCCTCGGCAATCCCCAGCAACAGCGGGTGCTGATCGCCGTGCATATAGAGATCGATCAAGG
>DATLSW010000301.1:0-14331 GCA_035533955.1 Ktedonobacteraceae bacterium
ACCAGCGAGGTTGAGCAGAACGTTTGCACCGCGTAGCTCGGCCCGCGCAGGTTCAGTTTGTAGGACACCGTGGTGGTTAACGAGTCTTTATCTGTGCCAATGGCGATCTGGTAGCCATCAATCATGCCAACTTTCGCCTCAATGCGCTCTCGCTCGCTGATCAGCGCGTGCAGGTAGGTGCTGACATTCGCGCCACCGAAGACGCCGATCAAGCCTTCATAGCTGGACGGGTCATAAGCGGCATCTTCCAACGCCTCCCAGCAGCATTCGAGGAAAAGACGATGCTGCGGATCCAGCAGTTCGGCTTCGCGCGGGCTGTAGCCGAAGAAGGCGGCGTCAAAGTGTTCGACATCCGCCAGGATGGGACGCGCTCGCACGTAGTTCGGATCGCGCAGCAGAGCCGGATCGACGCCAGCCGAGAGCAGTTCCGCGTCGCTGAAGAAGCTGATGGACTCGACGCCGCCGCGCAGGTTCTGCCAGAACTGTTCAACATTCGGCGCGCCGGGGAAGCGGCCCGACAGGCCAATAATAGCGATATCCTGCTGGGCGGGGCAAGCCCGCGCCCCTACACGCGCCTCTTCGCGCCGCTGCGCCAGCATCGGACGCTGTTCCTGCCGCGTTGGCGCGGCGGCTGGCTGCAAATAGGTCGCCATCGCGCTGATGGTGGGAGCCTCAAACAACGCCACCACCGGTATCTGCACGCGAAAGACCTTCCTGATCTGCCTCATCACCTGCAAGCCGCTCAACGAATTGCCGCCGAGGTCAAAGAAATTCGCATCGAGTCCTACTTGCTCGATGCCCAACACCTGTTGCCAGATTTCCGTCAATCTGCGCTCGTAGTCTCCACGCGCCGGAACTGCGATCTGCGCCGCTGGACTTGAGCTATCTGGCTCGTGCTTACTATGATCCTGCAAAGATTCGAGTAAGACCCACTGGCGAATACGTTCCTGAATATCGCCGGTTGAAATGACCACCTGTGTCAGTCCGTCACTTGCCAGGATGCGAGTCAAGGCTTCCGTGCCTTCTTCTGGCGTCATGGCATACTCGGCCACCGTACTGCCCAGTCCAGAGGCGCTATGGGACGATTCCTCGATTTGCCAGCTATCCCAATTGACGCTGATCCAGGGTACGGATAGTGATTCCTGTCGATTGTGCCAGTGAACAAAGGCGTCTATGAACAGATTTGCGCCAGCGTAAGCCGCGAAGCCCAGGCCGCCCAGGACAGAGGAGATTGAGGAGAACAGCACGCAGAAATCGAGATTGTGGCCCTCCAACACCTTTTCTAGCGTACAAGTTCCATAGACCTTTGGCTGGAAATGCCACTCGCAAGTCTCGCGCTCGATCTGCTGCGCGAGGCCAAAAGCCCGTTCATCGGAGATACCGGCAGCGTGGATCACGCCGTGCAGTTCGCCAAAGCGAGCGTAGGCGCTCTGGATCGCCTCGCGCATCTGCGCTTCATCCGCCACGTCCGCGCTGAGCAGTAGGACTTCTCCGCCCCGCGCTTCGATATCCTGTACCTGCCGTATTGTGCGACTGATGCGATCAACAGCATCGTGACTCTCTAGCCATGTTTCCCATGCGTCGCGCTCCGGCAGGACAGAACGACTCAGCAGGACGAGACGGGCCTGTACCGTGCGAGCCAGGTACGCGGCCACCGTCAGGCCAACCTTCCCCAGCCCGCCAGTGATCAGATAGGCTCCCTTTGGGCGCAATCTGCTGGCCTGTAAGCCCACTGTTTCCAAGCGCCTGGCTTCGTAAGTCTGTATCCAACGCTGACCATTACGATAGGCCACAACCGGGTCTAACGCGCCTGAACTCAGTTCCGCTACCAGCAGATCAGTCAGTTGAACGTCCGGCATGACACCTGAGCCGGGGCAACCAGATAGGGACAGGTCAACGCTGCGGCAAGTGATATGCAGGTACTCCTGCGCGATAACCTTACACGCGCCCAGCAGCGGAGCTTTTTCTGGCCGCGTCCACTCCTGCTTCGTTACCACCTGCGCGCCGTTGGAGACCGCTACAATCCGCACTGGAGCGAAAGAGGACTGCGAACCCAAAGCCTGCGCCAGGAAGAGCAGGCTATAGAAACCCGTCTCTTGCAGAGTACGGAAAGCAGCCGCGCCTGTTGCTGTCTCATCTTCCGGCGTAATACTCCAACAGTGCAGGATGGTTGTAGGGAACTGCCCCGCAGCCGCCAAAGAGCGGCATAGCGCCTGGTAGTCGTCGCGCTCGCGCGGTCTGATCGTAAACACGTCCTTTTCAAGCAAGGCAAACTGCTCACCGGCGCGCACGCGCACGACTCTACAGCCAGAGTGAGCAAGTCTGCTGGCAACCTGTTCGCCAATACCACAGGCATCAACGAAGACGAGGCAAAGGGAACAAATATCCCGCAATTGCTGAGGAATAGAGTCCGGGCCGGGCATCTGTCGCCACGTCGGGAGATAGAACCAATCAGCAATATCCGGCTTCTTTCCTCGCGCCGGTTTTGCGCGCTGTCCAGGCAACGCGGCACGCTCCGGCGGATCAATCCAATACCGTTCTCGCTCAAAGGGATAGGTAGGCAAGGATACACGCGACCGCCGCTCGTGTGCATAGAAGCCCGTCCAGTTGATGCTCACACCAGCCAACCACAGGCTGCCCAACGCGGTCAGGAGAAACGCCTGCCCTGACTGCTGTGTATGCAGAGGCGGCAAAGCCGAGAAAATGTCTCGCGCGCGCTCATCGCTACAGGCCGGAGGCCGCTCGACCAGTCCAGTGAAGCATTGACCCGCCCCAACTTCCAGCAACACATGCTCTGTTTCTCGCAAAAGACACTCGACGCCATTGGCGTAGCAATCGGTATGACCTGCGTGCTGTACCCAATACTGCTGGTCCGTGGCCTGCTGATTGGTGATCCAGGTACCCGTCACGCTGGATATAAGGGGTATCCGCGGCTCGTGCAGAGTAATGGGCGGCGCAGGCTCTTGTCGCAGTTGGGTATGACATACAACCAGCATCAGGGCATCTTCTAAAGAGAACACGCCCGCCAGGCAGCCTGCCACATACTCGCCCAGGCCGCAGCCAGACATGGCACGCGGGCGTACGCCCCACTCACCGAGCAACTGAGCCAGGGCGTACGCGAAAATAAAGCACGTCATTTGGGCCAGCTCAGGAGAGCAGAGTTCAATCGTTCGGCCCAGATACATTTTGAGAAAAGCACGACACTGATCTACTGCCTCGCGAAAGGTTGGCTCCTGCTCGTATAGTTCCTGTAGCAGCCCGGCATTCTGTTCAGTTGTAGCTGGAAACAGGAAAGCCACTGGGCGATCAGCGCAAGTCTGGTGTCGTGTATCTTCCCGCTGCACGGCGGGTGTTTCCAGGACGTTAATAGCCTCTTCGCGGTTGTGACAAACAACTATACGCCGGAGGTTAAAGGCGCTGCGCCCCACCTGTAAGGTATAGGCCACGTCCGCCAGAGACAGTGTGTGATGCGTCCTGAGGTGCGCAGCCAGATTTGCGGTCATTGTGTCGAGGGCCGTCGCGGTTTTGGCGGAGAGCAGCAGCAATTGCCAGGGGCGCGCGGGAGCAGGCGGTTCGCACTCAGGAGCTTCTTCGAGGATCACATGCGCGTTGGTGCCGCCGAGGCCGAACGAACTGACGCCAGCCCGGCGCGGCGTGTCATCCTGGCTGGCCGGCCAGTCGCGCAGAGCAGTATTGACATAGAATGGGCTGTTATCAAGGTCGATATCAGGATGAGTACGCTCAAAATTGAGGCTGGGCGGCAACTGCTTATGTTTGAGGGCCAGCGTCGTTTTGATCAGGCCAGTGACGCCCGAAGCGCGATCGAGGTGGCCCACGTTAGGCTTGACCGAACCGATGGCGCAGAAACGCTTCTTAAGCGTCTGCGCGTCGAAGGCTTTGATCATCGCCGCCAGTTCGATCGCATCGCCCAGTTTAGTCGCCGTGCCGTGCGCCTCGAGATAACTGATGGTCTCGACAGACACGCCCGCGTGACCCATGGCTTCGGCGATGACTTCCTTCTGCCCATTCAAGCCGGGCGCGGTATAGCTTACCCGCGTGCCGCCGTCGTTGTTGATGGCCGAGCCGCGAATAACGGCGTAGATGTGGTCTCCATCCTCAACAGCTTCATGGAAGCGTTTGAGGACAACCACGCCCGCGCCATTGCCCATCACACTGCCCTGGCCGCGCGCATCGAAGGCGCGGCATTCGCCATCTGGTGAAAGAATGCCGCCCTCTTCATAGAGATAGCCCTTCACCTGCGGCGTCGCGACGGCCACGCCGCCGGCGAGAGCCATATCGCATTCGTAGGTAAACAGGCTCTGGCAAGCCATGTGAACGGCTACCAGCGAGGTGGAACAGAAGGTTTGCAGCGCGACGCTCGGCCCTTTAAGGTTGAGCTTATAGGAAACGGCGGAGGCCAACGAGTCATGCTCGTTGCCGAGATTAATCTGGAGCCGACTCACCAGTTCCTTCAACCGGTCATTGTGATGGAGGTTGTTGGAAAGGTAGGTACTGAAGGACGAGCCGGCGAAGACTCCCACCAGGCCGTTGCAGGTTTCCAGATTATAGGCGGCGTCTTCTAGAGCTTCCCAGGCGCACTCCATAAAGAGGCGATGCTGCGGGTCCATCACTTCGGCCTCGCGCCGGGTATAGCCGAAGAAAGCAGCATCAAAGCGGTCGCTATCTTCGAGAATCGCGCCCGCTTTGACATAATTGGGATGTCGCAGCAGCGTTGGCTCGACGCCCGCCGCCAGCAATTCCGCGTCGGAGAAAAATCGAATAGATTTGACGCCCAGCGCGACATTCTGCCAGAACAGCTCGACGTTGGTTGCTCCGGGGAATCGGCCTGCCAGACCGATAATTGCCAGCGCTGTGTCATAGGAAGTATCGGGCGCAGTCGAGTTCGTCATAGACCCTCTTTAATAGTGTTCCCGCGGCGATGCCGAATACAGTAAGTACATTCCTCCCAAGCATATCTTGCGCTAGAGACATTGTCATGCCGTCCTGACCGTATTTTTTCTACCTGTTCGTTCGCATCCGTAGGAAAAATACGGTCAGGACGGCATGACAGCGCCCCCGTTCTCAAGTACGCTTGTCACAAGACCAGAAGAACTCCTGGACGCAGATATGAAAGCTGGCCGTAGTAGCTATTGAAGGAGTACCAATGACTACCTCAGAACTTACACCTTTACAGGCGCAGCAAAGAGAGGCTGCCGCCCAGGTACGCGTTGAAAATCTCTCGAAAATGATCGCGAGCAAAGCGGCACAAACCACGATCCTCGACTCGCTTTCCTTTGCGATTCCCGTTGGCAGCCTCTTTGCTATCAATGGGCCGTCGGGCAGCGGCAAATCAACCCTGCTCAACCTGCTCACCGGAATTGATCGCCCCACGTCCGGGCGCATCCTGTTCGCGGAGCAGGAATTGCACAAAATGAGTGAGAACCGATTGGCAAGGTGGCGCGGGCGCAATGTCGGCATCGTCTTCCAGTTCTTCCAGTTGCTTCCCACACTGACCGCCCAGGAAAACGTCCTCATGGCCCTTGAGTTGAGCGGGCTGATTCCGCGCAAGCAGTGGCGCACGCGCGCAATGGAATGCCTGCAAATGGTGGGGATGGAAACATACGCGAAACGCCTCCCCAGCGAACTGTCAGGCGGGCAGCAGCAGCGCATCGCCATTGCACGCGCTATGGTGAACGATCCTCCGGTGATCGTGGCTGACGAACCCACCGGAAATCTGGACTCGAAAACGGCGATACAGGTGTTTGACCTGCTGGAAACGCTGACGCGGCATGGCAAGACAGTTATCTATGTCACACACGACCGCGACCTGGCCGCGCGCTCCAGCGAGCGCATCGATCTCCTGGATGGACGCATCGTCGGCGACAGTTGCAGCGCTTTCTATCAGAAAGCTGAACGTATCGAGGTGATGAGGCCATGAGGGCGCTGACAAAAAAAGTCATTAAAGACATCACCCGGCGCAAGCTGCGTACCGCCATGACCATCCTGGGCATCGCGATTGGAATTATTGGCTTATCGGCCATCAACATCGCTTCCAGCCAGTTCGAGAGCAGCCTTGCATATAGTACGAATATTACCGCTCAGCCCGATATGCAGCTCTACACCGTCCCGACCAGCCCCAACCTGGCAAATGTTCTCTCGCAGCAGCCCAACGTCAAAACCGTGCAGGCGCGCGGAAACATCGTCACCAGTTGGGCCATTGGCTCCAACCAGGTTCTGATCCAGGTCTATGGTATCCTGGACTTCCAAAACATCCATCTCGGCCGCTTTACAATGGCCGAAGGCAAACTGCCCGGCCCCAACCAGATCGTGTTGGAAGAAAGCGATAAAGCCCTCGACAACGTGCAAATAGGAAATCAGATCTCCATTCAGGTCGGCAAGACGTATCGCAACGTGACCATTTCCGGCTTCGCGCGCACGCAAGGATTGCCGTCCGCGTCCATCACCGGTATGGGCCAGGGCTACATGGGCGAAAGCGCCTTCGAAACGCTTTTCCAGGTACACGGAGTTACCGACTTCGCGGTGCAAGTCAAAAACTACGCGCTGCGCTACAACACGGCTAAACAACTGGCTCAGGTCTTGAGCGCCCACAAAGCGCCGACCGCGGGCATCGATATTGGACGCGATACGAGCGTCTCCAGCATCGCCAACGGCCTGTTTACCATCATGGACGTTCTCTCGGCAATTGCCATTCTGCTCAGCATCATCCTGCTGCTCGGCACCATCATGGCGCTCGTAACGGAACAGGTGCAGTATATCGGCACGATGAAGGCGATTGGAGGACGGCGCGGCCAGATCATGCGCCACTACATGGCCGTGGTAACGATCTATGGCGCTATCGGCACGGCTATTGGCATTGTCGTGGGTACGGCTGGCGGCTATCTGCTGGCAAATTACCTGGGCAATCTGGTCAACCTGGACATCGGGCCATTGCAGATCTCGCCCTGGCAAATCCTGGAAAGTGTCGCAATTGGTCTGGGAGTGCCGCTGCTGGCCGCCGTGCTGCCGGTCTACTTCGGCACGCGCATCACCGTGAAACAGGCGTTGAGCGGCTACGGCGTGGAAAGCGGAGCCGCGCAGCAAGGCAAGCTCTGGACACGTATCGCGCGCTTCGTCTTCGGCTTCTTTCCGCAAACTGTCCAGTTCGGGGTACGCGGACTGTTCCGCAAGCGCACGCGCATGGCGCTGACGCTCGTTACGCTCTCCATCGCGGGCGCGGCCTTCCTCGCGGTGCAGACGGCAAGCTATTCGTTCAACAACTTCCTGAGCCAGACCTATGACACCTATCACTTCGATGTGATGGTTTCCGTTTCGGATGTCTACCCTCTCAGCCGTTTCCAGCAAGCTCTGGCCTCTGTTCCCAATATCAGCAGGATCGAGCCGCTGAGCCAGAACACGGTTTCGACGCGCTGGGGCAACGCGCAACTGACTGGCGTTCAATTGGACACGCAGCTCTACCAGAAGCAGGTTCTCGCGGGCCGCTGGTTTACCGGCAGCGACAAGAACGACGTCATCATCAGCAAGGACGCGGCGGATAATGCGGGCTTGAAAGTTGGAGACAACATTACACTCGATACGCCGCTCACCAGCGCGCGCTGGCATATTATCGGCATCATCAAAGACTACAGCGGCATCGGACCGGGCAACCTGGGGACGCTGATCGCGCCGATCGCCCAGGTGAACACGCTGATGCAGGTTGCCCCCGACGTGACGCAGACGGTCATGATTCGCTCCACGTTCAAAGCGCCGACCCAGGCGCAGATCAATATGCTGGCGCAGCAGGTCAATAACGCCATGAGCGCGGCTGGCTTTCTGCCAGATACCGTTACCGCGCAGCAGTTGATCGCGCAAAGCCAGAGCAAATACCAGGTGATCTACACGATGCTCGATGTGGTCGCCATCGTGATCGCGCTGGTCGGGGCCATCGCCCTCGCCAATACGCTAGCGATGAGCGTGCTGGAACGGCGGCGAGAAATCGGCATTCTGCGCTCAATGGGAGCGGTGGGCAGAAAAGTGGCCTCGGTCTTCTGGGCCGAAGGAACGGCGGTAGGCGCGCTGGCCTGGGCGCTGGCGCTCGTACTCGGCTTCCCCGCCGCCTACGGGTTCGTGCAGATTCAAGCGCGCGTTCTGGCCCCCGTGCCGTTCGCCTTCGACCCGCTTAACCTGCTCTGGATGCTCATCATCATCGTCGCGCTGGCTTCGCTCGCCAGTGTCGGCCCGGTGTTCGCGTCGGCCAGAGTCAAAATCGCGCAAACCTTGCGCTATGAGTAGCGGCGCAATTCATTGCGTCCCGCGCTTTTCGTCTTTCCAGGGCGGCGGGTGTTTGGCCCCGCCGCTCAGGCCAAATTACTAGAGGATGAGGTACATCATGCAACGAGACGACAATGAGGATACCACCATCTACAAGGTAGTCGTCAACCACGAGGAACAATATTCGATCTGGCCCCTTGAACGGCAAAACCCGCTGGGATGGCAGGATGCCGGGAAAAGCGGCCCGAAAGAAGAATGTCTGAACTACATTAAAGAAGTCTGGACGGACATGCGACCGCTGAGCGTGCGCAAGAAACTGGCCGGGGGCGTACAATGACCGCGCTTTCAACCTTTAACTCCTGGATTTTCGCGGCCAGGCCAGATCCGCGAGCGCGGCTACGCCTGTTTTGCTTCCCGCACGCGGGCGGCGGCGCTTCCATGTTTCGTCCCTGGATAGACGCGCTGCCGCCGGAGATAGAGGTTTGCCCGGTTCAGCTTCCTGGTCGCGAAAATCGCCTGCGCGAAGCGCTCTACCAACAGTTCGACCCACTGGTGAAGGCGCTGGCGGAAGCCCTCCAGCCGTATTTTACGCTGCCCTTTGCCTTCTTCGGCCACAGCATGGGCGTGCTGCTCAGTTTTGGGCTGGCGCGCCACCTGCGCCAGCAAAACGCCTCCTTGCCCGTCCAGCTCTTTCTTTCCGCTTATCGCGCTCCGCAGATAGCGAATCTGGAAGCGCCGCTGCACCTGCTGCCCGAAGCTGCTTTCATCAAGAAACTGCTCAGTTTCAACGGGACAAACCCGGAAGTGCTGGAAAACGAGGAGCTGCGGCAATTCTTACTGCCCATCATGCGCGCGGATTTTGCCGTGTGCGAGACGTTCCATTATACGCCCGAAGAGCCTCTCGCCTGCCCTATCTCTGTCTTTGGCGGACTGCAAGATAGCCGGGTGCGGCAGGAAAACCTGCTGGCCTGGCGCGAACAAACCAGCGGCGCGTTCATGCAGCGGATGCTCCCCGGCGGCCATTTTTACTTACAACAACAGCAGACACGCCTTCCTCTGCTGCAAGTGATCGCTCAAGACCTGGCGCGGCATTACGATAAAGCCCTCAGTAGCAACGAGCGTTGAGGAGACAAGATACCATGTCCATCGAAGCATCGACAGACAATGCTACGCTGATCCAATTGCAGCAAACGCCCATCGATGCCGTTTTGAACAGCATCGATCAGAGCATGGTTCATCTGCCGACCTACCGGGAACTCTATTATCGCTGGGAGCGCCAGCAGTGGCGCACGCAGGATATCGATTTTATTCCCGATCGCATTCAGTGGGAAGATATGCCGGAAAAGGAGCAGGAGAAATATTTCTACGACATGTCTCCCTTCTTTCAAGGCGAAGCCAGCGTTACCGACGCTCTCAGTCCCTACGTCCTGGCCGTACCCGACGCAGAAATGCGACTCTTCCTCACCACTCAACTGGTCGATGAGGCGCGACATACCATCTTCTTCAATCGCTTTTTCGAAGAGGTCATGGGAGTAAACGAGGGACGTTTAGAAGAGACGCTGGCGCTGGCACGCGAGTATATGAACCCGTCTTCGCGCTACTTGCTCATCGACGCACTGTCAGAAGCCGCCAATCGCATCAGGCAAGAACCGGGCAATATCACCCACCTCATCAGAGGAGTAAGCCTGTATCACGTCATCATTGAGGGAACAATGGCCCTTGCCAGCCAGCGCGCGCTCCTGGAATCGTATCGCCAGGACAACATCTTTCCCGGCTTTCGCGGCGGCTTCACCGCTATAGCGCGCGACGAATCGCGACACGTCATCTTTGGCGTGAAGTTCTTACGCGATATGATCCAGCAAAACCCGACACACGCCGGACACATTCATACCGCGCTCGCGCACTACGCGCCGTCGGCCATTCAGGCATTGATGCCGAGAGAAGAGATGATACCGGACATGCTCGCTCTAGGAGAAGACCCCTGGCTCAGGGCGCGTTATGCCCGTCAATCACTCCAGAAGAAACTGAAAGTGATCGGCCTGAGCATGGAACTCCCTGCTATCTCCCAGACATTCAATCAGTGAGCCAGACAACTACAACCGGAGGACAGAGAGATGGAACTCGTGCTGATGGAACCCAGGGACATAGCAGACTTAACGCCGCTTGAACTCTGCCGTCAAGTGCAGTGCATTGGCAATACGCCGTTATGGCCGATCCACTTTGTCATCGATGGTGCTATCCGCACGATTCACCTCAAACTGGAAGGCTCCAATCCCACCGGATCGGTCAAAGATCGCACCGGTTATGCTCTGGTGCAAAACCTGGAAGAGCAGGGTATATTACGCCAGGGGTCAGTTGTTGTAGAGTCCACTTCCGGCAATCTGGGCGTGGCGCTGGCCCTGCTGTGCCGGGCGAGAGGATACGGCTTTACCGCCGTCATTGACCCCAAAACGACGGCGGAAAACATCGCCAAAATGCGGGCGCTGGGCGCGCAGATCGACATGGTTCAGCATCCCGATGGCAACGGCGGCTACCTGCTCTCTCGCCTGGAGCGCATACAAGCATTATGCCAACAATGCAAGAACTACGTATGGACGAACCAGTACGCGAACCCGGCTAATCCCTCCGCCCACTACGCCGGGACAGGGACGGAAATCTATCGCCAGATGAACGGGAAGGTGGATGCCGTCTTTGCTCCGGTCTCAACCGGCGGGACGCTGGCAGGTATAGGACGATATTTTCGCGAGGTCAGCCCCTCCACGCGCATCATCGCCGTGGACGCGCGCGGGTCGGTTATCTTTGGCACCCCGCCAGCGCCGCGCAAACTCACCGGCATTGGCTCTTCCAGGCCATCCAGTTTTCTCGCGACAAACCTGTACGATACGTTCATACTGGTCAGCGATGAAGAAGCCTTCGCCTTCTGTCGCACTCTGCTCGCCACGACTGATATCGCGGTAGGCGGCTCAAGCGGGGCTGTACTCGCGGCTTGCGCGCAGTATCTGCGGGCGCATCCAGAGATCAACGATGTGGTCTGCGTCTGCGCTGATAGCGGGAAAAACTACGCATCTTCCATCTTCAACGACCGCTGGCTGGAGCAGCAGGGGCTTGACTTATCAAAAGAGCTGCCGGAGCCAATTCAGGATATTCTCTACACAATAACTCGTCTCCGGTGAGGCATCACGCGGCATAACTGGCCGTCATTGCCCTTCACCCCTACACTAGAAACAATTACGAGGACAAGAATCTTATGACTTCCTATGAAGATGACCACATTCTTTACCTTTCGCGCAAAGACGTCGAGATGGCATGTAAGGGGCTTGATAGCGTCGCCATCATACGCGAGGTCTTTCGGCTGCATGGTTCCGGGCAAACGCACCTGCCGGATGAAGCCTATCTCGGCTGGACAAACGCGCGCGGCGAGAGCGTGCGCAACCTGAACATGCCGGGCCACATCGGCGGTTCGTGGCGCGTCGCCGGCACAAAGATCATCAATGGCAACATACACAATCCCACACGCGGGCAGCCGCGAGCAAGTGGGGTGACGCTGCTCTACGATGATACGTCGGCACGTGTCCTCTGCATCATGGAGGGCGCGCACATTTCCAGCCTGCGTACCGCCAGCGTTACCGCGCTCGCCGCCGATCTGCTGCACGGGCCAGAGATTCAGAGTGCCGCCATCATTGGCGCGGGAGCGCTGGCACGAGCGCACATCGAGCTCCTGGCGCATCGGCTCCCTCACCTGAGCCGGATACTGCTCTTTGAACTCGCCGCGGAGCGCGTTACCGCGCTGCAACACGATGTTACGCCGCTGCTACAGGCACGCAACGTCGAGCTACAGGTGACAGCAACGGCGGAAGATGCTATCAGACCGGCGCAGTTAATCGTGCCAGTCACCACCACAACCGAGGGATACATTCGCTTCGACTGGCTGCAACGCGGCTCGCTCCTGGTTAACATTTCCCTTGATGATCCCTTGCCGGAGGTGGTCTTCAAAGCTGACCAGGTGATCGTCGATGATTGGAACCTGGTGAAAAGCGATTCCCGCCGACTGCTGGGACGGATGTATCGCCAGGAGCAAATTATCGGCCCGGATGATCCGCTTCCTGCGACAGCTACGACATGCCGCCGTGTTGATGCGCAACTCGGCGACATCGTTGCTGGAACGAAGCCAGGGCGGCTCAGCGCAGGAGACCGCATCCTCGTCAATCCCTTTGGTCTCGCCATCGAAGATGTAGCTCTCGCCGCGCACGTCTATCAA
Organism: Ktedonobacteraceae bacterium; assembly: GCA_035533955.1. Lineage (GTDB taxonomy): Bacteria > Chloroflexota > Ktedonobacteria > Ktedonobacterales > Ktedonobacteraceae > CADDZH01. Next base: position 12,527 of record DATLSW010000301.1, read on the forward strand.
GCGGCACGCGATCTGGCCCTCGGCACGCCGCTCGAACGCTAAGAGGAAATCCATGTACGCGCATAGCCCCACCACCCCGTGGGCGCGATAAATCTGGCCCCTACGCAATGCATTGCGTAGGGGCCAGATTTATCGCGCCCATGTTTGTTTGCAACCGCAGATTCTAACGCAATCAATTGCGCAGCCACACCCTGCTGATTTCAGGCTGCTGCCTCCTGGGGAGCGGGCAGGAATCCGCTTCGCACCATGTATGAGAGGTAGGTATGCACCAGTTCTGCATCGACAGGCGGACAGGTAATACCTGTGGATGCCAGACCGAGACGGCTGTTCCGATTGTCATACAGAACCTTTACCGCCTGCTCCGACGGCTGTTCCTCTTGCGCCTTGCGCGGGAGCATCGACAGGAATGGAGAAAGTTCGTTGCTCGCGGGACTTTCCGCGACGAGCTTCAGTTCTCTCAACCACTGCTCATACGGCGACTGCCGCACCGGATAGCCAAAGGCGTTGATCCAGCCGACCAGTTCATTGACATTGGCAACGACCGGATTGAGCAGGTGGAATGACTGGCCCAGCGCGGCTTTTCGGCGCGCCAGGGCGACGATAGCCTGGCTAACGTAGTCTACAGGCGTCATTTCCAACGTCTCATCATCCTCGAAGATGGGACTACTACCTAACTGAATGCACCCCTTTATCATGCGACAGAGTACATCGTCGGCGCGCCATGCTCCCGTCTGGCTATGGCCGGTGATGCGCCCTGGCCGGTAGATGGCGACAGGAAGCCCGCGCGAGCGCGCAATGGTGACGAGCTTTTCGGCCACCCACTTACTCTGCGCGTAGCCGCCGCGCACATGTTCGTGGTAATCGTCGATCGACTCCTGCTCTCGCACAAATTGTAACGGCGTGATGTCTTTGTGCGGAAACACGCTCAGCGTAGAGATATAGTGCAGAGGCTTAATCTTGCCATGCGTTGCCAGCCGCAGTATGTCCTTTGTTCCCAGCACATTCGCAGCTTTCAGTTCCTGGTAGGGATAAACCATATTGACCAGCGCCCCATTATGGTAGATAACATCCAGTTTGCGAGACAACTCCTCGAAGGCTGCTGGTGATAGACCAAAGAGTGGCCGCGCCAGGTCGCCTACAACCGGTTTAATGCGATCTCTGTATGTTGGCTGCCAGAGGCCAGAAACTTCGAGGGTGCGCTGTAGCTTGCGCCGGGCTTCCTCAATGCCAGCGGCGCGTACAAGGCAGTAGATATCCGCTGCTGTCTGCTGCAAGAGTTCATGCAAAAGGAAAACACCCAGGAACCCGGTCGCGCCGCTCAGGAGAATATGCGCAGGCTCACTAACCAGTTCACCGGGCCAGACTTCCGGGCAAGTCTCCAGATCAAGTTCCGCTTCCGCCAACAAATCCACTGTTGGTAAGCGCAACTCCACCACCGATGACCAGGGAGAGGACTCGGTATGACGGCGCAGCATCTCAGCCAGCGCCTCAATTGTGCGGCACTGAAAGATAGCAGCCACCGGCAGGCGCTGCCCCAATTCCTTTTCGATCTGCGTCATCAACCGCACAGTCAGCAGAGAATGGCCGCCGAGGGCAAAGAAATCATCGTGGATGCCGACGCGCTCGACCCCGAGAACCTCAGCCCAGATGCGCGCCAACTGCTTCTCCACCGCCGTGCGCGGCGCCTCGTACTGCACCCCCATCACCCGCTTGCTCTCCCCTGGCTCCGGCAACCTCTCCCGATCCACCTTCCCGTTCGCCGTCAACGGCAACCTCTCCATCTCCACATACACCGTCGGTACCAT
>DATLSW010000302.1:0-5105 GCA_035533955.1 Ktedonobacteraceae bacterium
GGTCTGGAAAAGGCTTCACAGGAAGCGGCACGCCTGGCGAGAACGCAGCGCTTGCGCGTGACGACGGACAACATAGCACGCCAGATGAATACGCAAAGCGCCAATATTATCAATAAGACCATGGAATTGTTCATCTCCGGGCAGATCACGCACCCTGAACTTGTGCCATTGTGCCAGGAACTGGAAAACTTGCGGCAGCAATTCGAGCAGATGCAAAATGAAATGCGGCAAATCCAGGCGGCGCAAGCACAGGCACAGGGGCAACTGCCTCCGGGCGCATCTCCGTACCCTCCACCAATGGGAGAAAATCCCGCGCTCTACCCGTCCACCATTACCGATGTCGGGGCGACGCAGCTCGCGCCGCCGCCGCCGGAATACCCGTCATACATGGGCAGCACAGAAGGGGAACTTACGCCGCCGCCGCCGCCTGACGTGATCAGCGCGGCCAGCAGCGCCTATCCTGCCGCTCAACCAATCATGGACATGACGCGCTGCCCGGCCTGCGGCTACGAGGTTCAGCCTCAACATGCTTTCTGCCAACGCTGCGGTACGCGAATACAAAGCAACCAGCAGGGATTCCAGCCCACGGCACGCGGGAACAATCCTGGCCCCGCAACCGAAACCAACAACGATGAGGCGACCGCCCGCGCACCAGAACCGCCGAGCTAACGAACAGAAACAAGCGGGCAACGGACAAGTTGCTGCCCTGCGGTCTCTACGGCACTATTCTCATATTAAGGAAGGTAAACGAAGCTGCGTCAACATATTATTACCCTGTTCTGTTTTCTGCTGCGGGTTCCTTTTGCCTTACTCACCTGGCTGCGGCGTCCCTTCACACGACGCGCCTGGCAAAATCCGCGCTCGATTGTCATCATCAAACCATGTTGCCTCGGCGACCTGATCATGACCACGCCGCTGCTGGAAGTCATACGCCGCGCCTATCCTGATGCCAGCATCAGTTATGTTGCCGGAGCGTGGTCAAAAGTGATCCCGGAACATCACCCCGCCGTCAATCGCGTCATCGACTGCGGCGACGTGGGCATCCCTGGCCGCTATACTATCAATGACTATATGAAACTCGCGCGCACACTGCGGCGTTTTCGCTTTGACATGGCCTTCGCGCTGGATCGTTCGCCCATGCTGACACTGCTGCCGTGGCTGGCGGCCGTACCGCGCCGCGTCGGCCCAGATAGCCTGGGGCGCGGTTTCTCACTCACAGACCGCGTGCCAGTGTACACTTCTCCTACTCACCTGCAACATCAGGCCGATGTCTGCCTTGACCTCGCGCGCGCCATCGGCCTGCCCATTGAGCAGCCGCGTATGTGCTTTGTCCCCACGGAGGCGGAACGGCAAACGGTACAACGCTCCGGCTCGCAGCGCCTGCGCATCGCGCTTTTCCCCGGCGGCGGCAGCAACCCCGGCATGGAACTGACGGCCAAACGCTGGCCCCTGGAACGCTACAGCGCGCTGGCGCAGCGGCTAATGCATGAACTCAACGCCGAGATCGTACTGATCGGCGGCACGGGAGATGTCGCACTCAACCGGCAACTACGAGATGAACTGCATGAGCCGGGCGGGCAAATAAGCGACCTGACGGGCAAAACGACCATCGGCGAATTGGCGGCGCAGCTTGAGCAATGCGACCTCTTCATCGGCAATGATAGCAGCCCTATGCACCTCGCGGCGGCGGTGGGCAGCGCGGTGATCGCCATTTTCGGCCCAACCAGCCCGCGGGAATACGGCCCTTATCCATTGGATGACGCGCGGCATATCGCCCTCTGGCGCAACCCGCACGGCCAGCCCTGCTTCTTCCTCGGTAAGGTGCGCGCCTGCGCCGACTGCACCTGCATGACATCCGTGACGGTTGACGATGTGTGGGAGGCCGTGCTACAACTCACCCCAAGCGCGAGACAGAACGAGGTGACGCGGTGAGACAATTGCTGCGCGTGCTGATGCTGGCGTTCGTGTACATCGTTGGTTTGCCGGGAGCCATGCAAGCAGCGCGCCGCACTCGCGAGCCAGCATCTGAGACGCCGCGCATCTTGTTGGTGCGCCCTGATCACCTGGGAGATATGGTACTGACGACACCCGTTTTTCATGCTCTCAAAAGCCGTTTGCCCAACGCGCACCTCACACTTATGCTTGGGCCATGGTCGAGCGAAGTCGTGGCCCGTCATCCGGATATTGATCGGCTCATTCTCTGCTCGTTTCCCGGCTTGCGCCGCGCCGCGCAAAACCCGTTCATGCCCTACGTCATGCTATTCAGCGTCGCCAAACAACTACGCCGCCAACGCTATGATCTGGCAATCAACCTGCGCCCCGATTTCTGGTGGGGCGCGGCGCTGCTCTATCTCGCGCGCATCCCGCGCCGCGTCGGCTATGCCATCGCTCCCGGCACACCATTCCTGAATCGCGCCCTATCTTTTATCACGCCCGAAGCGGCCACCGTGTCGAGTTTGCGCCTCGCCAGCGCCGCGCTGGAAACGCTCGGCGGCGCGCCGCTCGCGCAACCCTACACACCTGAGCAATATCCCGCGCAATTCGCCGTCACTGCCGAAGAAGAAGCATGGGCCAACGCGCGCTTACAGCGTGAAGGCATCGATGCGGCAACGCCAATCGTGGTCATACATCCAGGCACAGGCGCAGTTGTCAAGTTATGGCGCAACAAGGCATGGGTAGATTGTGCCAATGCTCTCCCGGCCTTATTGACATCTCCCACGCCTGCCCGTATTATCCTGACAGGAAGTAGGAGCGAGCGGCCAATGCTCGAAGAGATCGCCGCCGACATCACGCTGCCGCCAGTGATCAGCAGCGATATGTCGGTCGGGCAACTGGCGGCGCTGCTCAAGCGGGCAAAACTGGTACTGGGCGTTGACAACGGGCCATTGCACCTGGCGGTCTCACAGGGGACGCCGACGATCCATATTTTCGGGCCGACCGATCCGCGCATCTTTGGGCCGTGGGGCGCGCCGGAACAGCATATCGTGATTGCCGCGACAACGCGCTGCCCCGGTTGCCCGGCGATCCCATGCGGGAGACTGAATTTCAGTCCGCGGGAACTGGCAAATCATCCCTGCACAAAACTGGTCACAGAAGAAGCCGTCACAACGGCTATCACATCTCTCTTACGCGCTGAAAACATATGTCATACAACGAACAATTATTAAAGCATGTCGATGCATACGGCTATCCATTGCCGCCTGGAAGGCGCTGGAAGCTGCGACGACGTGCCATTGACGCCAGCAAAGGCGTCGTTGCCAGGATTGTTGCCGCGCTGTTGAGCGTCATCGGCGCACTGCTTTGGCTCGGCCGCCTGGGCAGGCGCTATCCGCCATTGACGCCCCGGAGCTTCCAGCCACGGCACATCCTGGTGATTCGCCTTGATCCTATCGGCGATCTGGTGCTTTCGCTGACCGTCGCGCGCGCCCTGAAACGCACCTATCCAGAGGCGGCTATCGACTTGCTCGCGCTGCCATCCAGCGCCAAAGTCGCCAGCTTCGATCCCAATCTGACCGAGATCATCCCCTACGATCCCAATATCTGGCGTCGCCCGCGAACGCTGCTCCAGCCACAACGGTGGCGCGAATTGCGAGCGTTGCGTAAAAGACTGCGCGCGCGCCACTACGATCTCGCCGTCAGCGTCTATGGCAGTTGGGCAGCGACGCTGGCCGTGCTGAGCGGGGCCAGAAGGCGCGTTGGCTATGGCTCCGAGAGCTTTCCCGGCTTCATGACCGACAGCGTGCCAGGGGGCGCTTCGGCACGCTGGCGACATTACGCGCCGCTCGACAACAGGCATGAAGTCGATTATTGCCTGGAACTGGCGCGCGCCGCCGGAGCCACCATCACCCTGGCGGATCGCATTCCACGCCTCTACGTTGACGAACAGACGCGGCAAGAGACGGAGCAATTGCTGCTCAACGCGGGAATGCAGCAGGGGAAACCGTTGCTTGTCTGTCATATCAACTCCAATAACGGTCAATCGAAACGCTGGCCTATTCCCTATTGGGCAACACTGCTTGACCTTCTGATCCGCGAAGCAGGCGCGACTATCGTTTTAAGCGGCGCGCCCAACGATCTGCCGCAGATCGCAAGCGTAACGCGGCGAATGCGCGAGCATGCCATCAATCTGGCAGGCAAAACGAGCCTGACCCAGCTCGCCGCGCTCTTGCAGCGCGCGGACTTGCTGATCAGCGGCGATAGCGGCCCGCTGCATATGGGCGTCGCCTGCGGTACGCCAATCATCGGCATCTATGGCCCTACCAACCCGGCCCTGGGCGGGCCTGTCAGCCCCGATGCCACGGTTTTGCGCAGCGACATCTGGTGCAGTCCGTGCTATAATGCAAGAACGCCTGCTGATTGCCGTTTCTTTACGACGCAATGTATGAAAAATATCAGGCCGCAACAGGTTTATGAGGCCGTCCTGAGTAAACTGCAACAGGACGGTACGACGGCAGCAGAAGCGGAAAAGCTGGCATCTGCCAACGGCAGCGCCAGCGTGAATATTACAGCAACAAATCAGGACAACTATGCGTAAAAAACCAATTATTCTCCCGCCAGACCCACATATTCTGATTATCAAGCTCGCCGGAATCGGTGATCTGCTCTTTACCACCCCGGCGCTGCGCGCTCTGCGCGCCAGGTATCCACAGGCTCGCATTGACCTGCTGTCCACTCCTGCTCCAGCAGGTTTGCTCAAGGGATGGGACGTGATCGACAATATTATGGTGCTGGATAAGTATCTCTTCGATTATCCTAAGCAGATGCTCACTAACCCACGGAATCTGCTCCGTCTCCGCCCTCTCTGGCAACAACTACACGGCGGCCACTACGACGCCGTCATCCTGACCCACCATCTGACACTCCCTTTCGGTCGCCTGAAACATCAGCTTTTAATGCGTGCTACAGGCGCGAAATGGCGTGTCGGGCTGGATAACGGGCATGGCTGGTTTCTGAATGTGAAAGTCAAAGATGAGGGTTTTGGGGCAATGCACGAGGTGGAATACAACCTTGAATTGGCGAGAGCGTTGGACGCAACCACCGACGATACCCATCTCACTATCCCACTCACGGAGGAAGATCGCCGCCAGGGCCGCGAGATATTCTGC
>DATLSW010000303.1:0-6398 GCA_035533955.1 Ktedonobacteraceae bacterium
AAAGAAGAACAAGAAGAGGAATTGTGACCTATGGATTTTATGGATCAACTGGCGCACCTGGCCCGGCGCTACGAAGAACTCAATACGCTGATGGCGCAGTCGGACGTGATTGAGGATCTCCCTTTGCTCCAGCGTTATAGCCGCGAACATGCCGAACTTGAAGATGTCGTCGGCAAATATCAGGAGATCGCTAAGACCGATCAACAGATCGCGGAAGCTCAAGAGCTTTATGATACTGAGCCTGACATGCGCGAACTGGCTTTTGAAGAACTGGAGCGCCTCAAAGCGCAGCGCGAACAGCAGATCGACGCGGTCAAAGTGCTGCTCTTGCCGAAAGACATGATGGACGAGAAGAATGCCATCGTGACCATCCAGGGTGGGGCGGGCGGCGACGAAGCCGCTCTCTTCGCGGGCGACCTGTTTCGCATGTACAGCCGCTACGCCGACACTCGCCGCTGGAAAATCGAGATTATCGATAGCAATGAGACCGGTCAGGGCGGCATCAAAGATATCACCTTTCTGGTCAAAGGGAAAAGCGCGTACCAGCGTTTGAAATACGAGGGCGGGACGCATCGCGTGCAGCGCGTTCCCGTCACCGAGGCCAACGGGCGTATTCATACCTCGACGGCCAAAGTGATCGTCCTGCCGGAAGTCGATGAAAACATCGATATCGAGATCAAGGATAGCGACCTGCGCGTTGACATTTACCGTTCTGGCGGACATGGCGGCCAGGGCGTCAACACGACCGATTCGGCGGTTCGTCTGACGCACTTGCCGACTGGCCTGGTAGTCATCTGCCAGGATGAACGTTCGCAGATCAAGAACAAAGCTGCCGCGATGAGCGTGTTGAAGGCGCGTCTGTGGGATCTGGAAGAAGCGCACAGGCAAGCAGAACTTAGCAAATCGCGCCGCTCTCAGGTGCAGACGGGCGACCGCAGCGAGAAAATCCGCACCTATAATTTCCCGCAAGACCGTGTGACCGATCACCGCATCGGCCTCACACGCCATAATCTGCCAGGCGTACTCAATGGCGAGTTAGATGAATTTATCGATAACTTGATCGCAGTGGATCAGGCCAACAAACTGGAGAACCTTTTCACGGAAGAGGCAACGGTCTAGCGCGCGGCAACGGATCGACTGCGATGAGAAATCCCGTAGGGGCATAGGGCTTCTGCCTTGCCCTTACGGGTACGACACATTAGCAGGAAAGGCAGGTCATTACTCATGACACAACTGATCTCAGGACATGTAGACATTCGCCAGGGAACCATTCCTGAGCTGAATCCCTCGTATCGCTTGCTGCTTGGCCCTGGGCCGTGCAACGTCGATCCGCGTATTTTGCGCATCACCGCGGCTCCGCAACTGGGGCATATCGATCCGGAGTTCTTCACTATCCTCGAAGATACGGCTCGCCTGCTGCGCATGGTTTTCCAGACGAAGAACCACATGACGCTGTGCGTCTCCGGCTCTGGCTTTTCTGGCGCGGAGGCTGTTCTCAGCAATTTATTGGAGGAGGGCGATACGATTATTGCCGGCAGCCTCGGCTTCTTCAGCGGGAAAATTGTGGATATCTCGCAGCGCGCGGGCGCGCATGTCGTCAATCTGCAAACCGAACTCGGCTCGCCTTTAGAAGCAGAAATGCTTGAGCAGGCATTTATAGAGCATCCAGAAGCCAAAGTCTTCGCCACCGCTATCGCCGAAACCTCGACGGGACTGCTGCAACCTCTGCAAGAACTGGAGCGTGTGGCGCATAGTCATGGCGCGCTCTTTGTCGTTGATGCCGTCTGCGGGCTGGGCGGCGTACCCGTGAACGTTGACGCCATGAAGATCGATGCCTGTTACGCTGGCAGCCAGAAGAGCATCGGCGCGCTCCCCGGCCTCGCGCCGGTCACGCTCAACGAGCGAGCCATCGAGGCGATCAAGAACCGCAAGAAGCCGGTGCAGAGTTACTATCTCGACCTTCAGAGTTTGAGCCGCTACTGGAACGGCGATCATACGTATCACCATACCGCGTCAAGCAATAACATTTATGGCATGTATGAAGCCCTGCGTATCGTGCTTGAAGAGGGGCTGGAGGCTCGCTGGGCGCGCCATCAACTGAACGGCGACGCGCTCAAGGCCGGCATCCGCGCCCTGGGCTTGTCTATCCTGACGAAGCCGGGCTACGAACTCTCGGTGCTGACGGCTATTACTTTGCCCGAAGGCGTCAACGAGCTGGCAATCCGCAGGGCGCTGCTGGACGAGTATGCTATTGAGATCGGCGGCGGCTTCGGCGCGCTCTCAGGTCGCTTGCTTCGTATCGGCCTCATGGGCTATAATTCGTGCCGTAAGAATGTCGATACCATTCTCTCCGCGCTGGAGCATGTTTTGCCGGGTGCGGGCCTGACGCCGCCTGCCGGGGCCGCTCTGGCTGCCGCCGACGCGGTCTATCGCAGCCGTTAGTAAATAATTGGTGGGACATACATGTTTGTTGCCAGAGCAATCCTTGCAGTTGTTCTGGCAACAAACATGCCCTGACAACTTGTCGTGATACATAAGGATAAGCCATGCTGGTTGAACAGCCACAAGCCATTCGCACCATCTTTTTCGACGCGGGCTTCACGCTCCTGTACCCGAATCCCTCAATTCCTGAAGTTTGCCAGCAGGTATGCCGTCAACTTGGCTTGCATATCCGCCTGGATGAATTGACGCTGCGCATGGCAGACGCGGAGGACTTCTTTTTTCGGTACATGCGCTCGAACCGCCATACCTGGAGCAGCGAGACCGCTATCAACGAGTTCTGGGAAGTCTACTACATGAACCTGTTGCGCCCGTTTGTCGAAGAAAACGATGAAGCTCGCCTGTATCAACTGGCACGCGCCATCAACGAGGAATTCTATAAGCATACGAGCTGGCAGCTTTATCCTGATACACTGTCCACGTTGGATGCCCTCCGTTCCCGCGGCTATACGCTGGGCGTCATCTCCGATTGGGGGATCGCCCTTGGCCCCATCCTGCGCAACCTCAACCTCACTGGCTATTTCGATTGCCTGCTCATCTCAGCAGCGGCGCGCCATGCCAAACCATCACCGTTCCTCTATGATCAGGCTCTCCAGCGTACCAACAGCGTTGCCGACTACACGCTGCATATTGGCGATTCCTATATCCACGATGTGTTGGGCGCGCGCGCAGTCGGCATCACGCCTGTGCTGCTGGATCGCTCGCGTCGGCTCACCGAAACTGCCATTGACTGCACATTGATCCACACCCTCACGGAACTCCTCGCTATTCTGGAGATTGCGTAGCGAACCGGCATCTTATGCCCTTTTGTAGAAAGATTACGCATATATAAGGAAATAAGCTCAAACCGTTTACCTTCCTGGGCATTTCTGCTATAATGGAAAAGGCTATTATAGACATATTTCCCTTAAAAGTATTCCCCGAACCGACCGAGTATGAACTGTAGAGGAAGAGAAGCTCATGGATGTTCGGCGTAACTCAGGCAAGCTCGAAACAGGGCAATACATACCCACTCCTATGCAGAAGATAATGGGCGATCCATTGCGTTCCGAGCAGCGCACGCGGGATTATCTTCCTGGTGTCCTTTCGCGCTTCGACATGTTCGCTATCTTCATCGTCATTGTCCTGTTCATTTCCAATGCCTCGACCGTTCAAGGGGCGCGAGGGGTGGGTGCAGTAACTTATCTCTACTGGTTGCTGGGCGGCTTGACATTCCTGGTGCCGTGCGCGGTGGTTGCCGGGCAACTCTACCGTTTTATGCCGGTGGATGGCGGCATCTATATCTGGAGTCATCGGGCTGTGGGGCCGCTGTGGGGCTTCCTCGCGGGGTTTTGCGCCTGGTTTCCCGGCGTCCTTGTTTTGTTATCGACCGGCGATAGTATTATCGCGCTCATTCAGGGTCTCGGTATCGAGTTAGTTGGGCCAAATGCCAACTGGCTTCCGCTGCCGTGGCAGCAAGGAATCGTCGTCTGTGCCATTCTCTTGCTTTGTGGCTGGCTTGCGACCCTGCCATTACGCTCTCTCATGCGCGTGGTCAAAACGATTGTCGTTCTCTACGGGGCGGCTATTGTCACTGTTGGCGTGGCCGGCGTGGTGTGGCTGGCGCGCGGCCACCACGCGCAAACGCCTTTGAGTCCCAACCTGTCCACGCTCATCGTCCCCCATTTTGTCCTCTACGGAGTGATCGTCCTGGCCTTGCTCGGCGTTGAGATTCCTTTTAACATGGCGGCGGAGACAACAAAGGCCAAAGCTCCTATGCCTTTTTTACGTTGGGGGCCGCTCGTCGTCTTGCTTGCCTATGTCTTCGGCACATTTGGCGTGATGGTCGTTGTACCTTCCGCTGGAGCCAGTGCAACCTATTCGACGATCACTGCCGTTAATAACGCCCTTGGCAGTCCTCTGGCCGTTCTTGTGGGCTTCATTTTTATCAGTTTCTTCTTCATTGCGACCGTGATGTATAACGTCGCTTTCGCGCGTATCCTCTTTGTTTCGGCGTTGGATCAGCGCCTGCCGTCCAGCTTCGCGAAAATAAATCGCCATCGCTCACCGCATGTTGCCATTGCCGTCCAGACCATCATCGTCCTGGTTATTGCATTGTTTACCTATTTCTTAGGTCCCTATATGTATATCTCAGAGCGAGGAGCCAATTTATCTATTGACATCTACAATGTTACCCAGGCCACCACGACGGTGATCTGGTGCATCTCCATGATCATTCTCTTTATCGATTTGCCTGTCCTCCTCTACCGTTTTCGCGCATTTCTGGCGAAAGTACCCAGGCAGCTTATCGCTCCGCCGTGGCTATTGTACCTGTGTAGCATCGTGGGAGGGATTGCCAGCTTTTTTGCCATCTGGACGACGCTTTCCGCTTCATGGAATCCTCGGCTGCTCTCGAATACCGACTGGTTATACTATGTTGGTATCTCGGCGCTGGTTGTACTGGTCGTGGGCTTGCTTGGTTCTGCCTATCCACGCTTGCTGAGCAACTTGAATGCGCAAACCGCTGCCGCGCGCGAAAACGCCCGGCTCTATGCTGAATTGCAGGCAACCTATGCCAAACTGAGCGAGCTTGATCGCATGAAAGATTCCTTTCTCACGACGGCCAGCCACGAGCTGCGGACTCCTCTCACGATTGTGCAGGGCTACCTGGAACTGCTGGGAGAAATGGAAAACGTCAGCCAGGAAGAGCGCAAGGAATTCATCAACAAAGCGCGCCGGGCTTGCGATGAACTGGTGTTGCTCCAGGCCAACATTATGGATGCCAGTCGCATTGAGATGGATGCCTCTTCCTTGCACAGCGAATCGCTGCTGTTGGAAGAGGTCTGTGAGTTTGTCGTAAGCCTCTTTGAACCCTTAATCATCAAGGATCAGCGCTGTATAGAGGTGAATATGGGCGCATCTCTTTCCGTTTGGGCGGATGAGACGCGCTTGAAACAGGTTCTGCGCAACCTGGTTGCCAATGGGCTGCGCTATTCGCCGCCGCAGACGCCTATTGCCATTACCGCGCGGGAGGAGATGGAACGCGATCTTGTCCGTGTCAGCGTGAGCGATCAGGGACCCGGTATTCCACCCGATCAACAGGATGCCATTTTCGATCGATTTGTGCGTCTTGAGCGTGATATGCACGGCACGATGCGCGGCAGCGGCCTGGGCCTTGCCATTACGCGCCAGCTAGTCGAGGCCATGCATGGGACGATCTGGGTCGAGAGCAGCGGCGTCGCGGGCGAAGGCTCAACCTTCGTCTTCACGCTGCCAACGCGGGAGCCGTGATGCACTTCGCCTTAGCGCCCCTACAGGATTTCTCGGACGACCTCGACGCCATTCAGGCGCATGTGATAGAGGAATAGCAGGTGCATCGTGTTCCCATCGTGAGGCAACGCGCCGGCGGCGTTGGCCGTTTCGATGGACATATCATAGGTCTGTACGGCGTTTTCCGGCACGATGACTCTCGTCTTTAAATTATGCGCGTTTGCGTACAGTTTGAGGTGCAGCGCCATCTGGTGAACGCAGAGATCGGTGCAGTCGCCGACGATCACCGCCGCGCTCAGATCGCGGTGTGCTTCCAACCAGGCGCCCAGGTTCGTGCCGTGAAAGGCGTTCAGCGAGTTCTTCTCGACCACCGTGTAGAGATGAGCGAACGGGAGCCGCGCTAATTCTGGGATGGTTTCCGCTTCGCTCGTGCCGGCCTGACAATGCGGCGGGAAATCCGCGAACTCTACGGCGTCCGGTGTGTGGCAGTCCTGCGCCAGCAGAAAATCGCGCACGCCGGCGGCATACGCGCCCTCGAACGCGGAAACCACCGCCGGGATGATGTCTTTCACGCGCGGACTGGACAGGATGCCTTCATAGCAGAAGCCGTTGATCATATCGACGCTGAACAGCGCGACCCGTCCCTGCTG
>DATLSW010000304.1:0-7297 GCA_035533955.1 Ktedonobacteraceae bacterium
ACGATGAAGATGATGAAGACGAGGACGAGTGGCAAGACTCGCGCAAGCGCAAAAGGAACGCGCAACAAGCTGAATCCGCGAGCGAAGACGACGCGGCAGGTACAGGCCAGGACAAGCCAGCAAAGCGCCAGCCGGAACGCAAAGCGCCTGAGCCGGGCGAAACGCTGACCATGCTGCGCGATGCCGACCTGCTGCCTTGCCTGTACTTCCTGCCGGGGCGGCGCGTCGTTGAAGAATCCGCCCTCAGCGCCGCGCTGCACCTTTTCACGACGCCGGAAGAGCAGCAATTGATCCGCGAAGAGATCGGTATGTGGCTGGAGACGCTGCCCAAAGAGGATCGCAGCCTGCAACAGGTCTACGAACTGACCGAACTGTTGCCGCGCGGCATCGCCTTCCATCACGCCGGATTGTTGCCGGGACTGAAAGTGCTGGTGGAGACGCTTTTCGCCAGAGGGCTGTTGCGGGCCGTCTTCGCCACCGATACGCTGGCGCTTGGCGTCAATATGCCCGCGCGCTCGGTCGTAGTTGGCAGCCTGAGCAAATTCGATGGGCAAGAGATGCGCCTGCTCACGCCCAACGAGTATCGCCAGTTGACGGGGCGCGCAGGCCGACGCGGCATGGACATTCACGGCGCGGCCATCATCCTCTACTCGCCCTGGGAGCCGTTCGAGGACGCTTTCAAGCGCATCACCGGCGAACTTTTGCCTGTGACCAGTTCGTTCGTGGTGCGCTACAACTCCGTCCTCAACCTGTGGCGGCCCGGCGACGTGCAGCACCTGCGCCGCGTCTGCGCCTCCAGCCTGCGCGAATACCAGCGTTACCGCGAGTGGGAGCAGCGCGAAATGGCGCGCCTGGAACGGCTGGAGATGCGCTATCATACCGGCAAGAAGAGCAAGAAACGCGAGAAAGCCGCCGAGGGCGCGCTGGAAGCTTTGGAGAAGCGGCGTAAGATCATCGGCGCGTATCCGCTCAGCCGCGCCGGCGCCGCGGAACTCGACGGCACGATCTTCACCCTGCGCGCGCTTGGCTACATCGGCCAGGACGACCAGTTGACGCTGAAAGGCCGCCTACTCAAGAGCATGTATCATCACGCCGGTATCTTCATCGTCGAGCTGATCACACAGGGATTGCTGGACGAACTCACGCCCGGCGAACTGGCCGAAGTCTGTAGCTGGTTCACCTTCGACAGCGAGCGCCGCCTGAACAATCGCCACGTTCTCGGTCGCTCCCTCACGCGCGTGCGCAGCGACCTGTGGCGCACCATGCAGCACATCTACGGCGTGGAAGAGCGCGCCGGTCTATCCTTCTCGCCCAACATCTTCGCCGATTTCCACGGCGTCGCGCTCTCCTGGGCGCGCGGCATGTCGCTGAACGGCCTGCTGAGGCGCATTGATCTCGCTGAAGGCGATCTGCTGATGCTGCTCAACCAGACCATCGACCTGCTGCAACAGGTGCAGGCGGCGGTCGGCCAACTGCTGGACGCGCGCGGCGTGTGGGAGCAGTTCTCGCCGCTCATGACCGACGGCCAGCTCGACGTCGAGGCCAGCGACAAACGCGGCCGCGTGCGCCTCGAACAACTGCGCTTGCAGCGGGAACGCCTGGAACGCTTGCGTCCCTTGCTGGCGCAGGCATCGGCGGCCTTATTGCACGGCATCATCATCCAGAGCCGCACCATCCCATCAATGGCAGCGCGTATGCAGGAGCCAGCCGTGCCGCTCGACGCCGAAGAGGATATCGAGCCGAGTGATATCGAGCCGGTTTAGCCCTGCATCTTGATGGTAATCTGCCGCGCGTCAGCAGGTAAGTACGCTGCATCAAGCCAGGGAAACAGGATGCTAGCCTGGATGCTGGCTGTGGAGACACCGCGCTGCTGTTGCAGCAACATTTTCGCCGCTTGCCCGCTCTTTCCCGCAATGAGCTTCGCCAGCGCGCTTTGCCGGTCCGCGGTAAAGCGGTATACCCATGTTCCATCCGCTTCAACCGACAGAGAAACCGTGTTCATGGCAGTAGTGATGGCGGCTTGCCTCACGGTTGCGACAATGCTCCCCGCCAGCGCAAACCCGGCTCCCAGGCGGCTAGCGGCCTCGCTTCGCAGTATGCTGCCGGCCATTGCCAGTGCTGCCTGTTGATCATACGTTTCGCCTGTGCAGGTGTCGGTGGCTGAGATGGTGACGCTCGCGGCTCTTTCCCCCGCGCTATGATCCGAGGCGACGGCGGGTACGCAGCGAATCGAGCCAACCAGCGGCTCGTTCGGAGGAAGCAGAGTTTTGAGAACGCTTTCCCCATTTTGCGCGAGCGAGTTCTTCATAGTACTGGCGACCGAGTTGATATCGGCCTGTTGCACGTAGGTATAGTGCTGCTGATCATGGCCGCCGCTAAAAGCTGCCGTATTGACCACGGTGATGCCGGGAATGCAACAAAGCACGGCATTGAAGTCGAGTGCGGGAATATTGCCAGTCGCTCCGGGAACAACGGCGCGCGCGGTCACGGTGATTGATCCCTCCGTAGGAAGGTTGGCGGCTGGAATAATTGCGATTTTTGTATTCATGATCTGCACGCCGCTGCTATCGGTGAGGATCGTGCCGGGCGCGATTGTCTGCGAATATGGCAGCGCGTTATAGAAGATCAGGTTTCCCACGGCGGCAACCGCCGGAATGGTTCCCTGCCCGGTGGCTTTGACGGTCATCGTTTGCGTAGAGGTAGTGTACGAAAGGATACGCGCCTGCACCTGGCGCTGCGCTGCATTGGGCTGCCCTGTCACAGCGGTGATAGTGTATCTGTGATCTTGCGCGGCCCTGGCCGGAATGATGGTCACAGTCGCAGATGAGGCATACGCTGAGTGGGTTGCATAAAACCAGAACAATACCCCTGCCAGGAGGATCACCGCGATGATCGCCAGTGTGAGAATTGACAACGATCGCGATCTTTGTCTTTGACCGCCCCTCCTTCCTACTGGTGGGTGAGGCGCGGCAAGTGAGGATGGCGTTGAAGGCTGAGCCTGTTGTGGCCCCTCCTCTGACCATATCAGCTTATCTTCTTCATCCGTTACTGGTTGGAAACGGTCCTTTCTCGAACTGGAAGAGATGGATTCTAGCGAATCCGCCTCCTGAAAGCCAGCAGCCTTCACTACCGCGCGTATCGCCTCATCACTGCTCACCACTAAAACGTCTTTCCCTGCCTCCCTGGCATGGCCGTGGATGAGTTTCCAAACCACATGGCTGCGTAACTGCGTCTCCGGCGGCACAACCAGAACGATGCTCCTGGCGGTTGTATTTTGCAGACGCTCTTTCACCGCAGCGAGATCATCCTCTGGGGAAAGATAGATGATCTGCCTGTTTCCGATAACATCTGGCTCTCTAGGCGGCGCTTTTGAAGGTGGGAAAAGGATAGGAGGTAGCAGATCAGAATCGTCAGGATTCTCAATTGCTTCCTCCGGCATTTCTGATGTTCCTGTTGAATCGTTATTGTATTTAGATGTATCAATGTTTTCAGGAACAAGATCGCCGGTCTCGCTTGCACCTTGTTCCGGGACATCGCTTATCAAGGGAGCAGGAGATACTGGTTCGTGCGCGTCCGGCGCTGGCGGTGTGGGAGACCGCGACTCTTGCCCAGGAGGCTGGGAATTTTTATAAGCTTCAAGCGAAGAGTAGACGGCAAAGCGGCGCTGGCGCGCGAATTCCGCCGGGGCGGAGCCGCTGGGAGCCACGATTATCAACTGCGCCTGTAGCCTGCGCCGCATATTCTTGAGGCCGTCAAAATCAACTGGTCTGTGGAAAGCTTTGTTCTCGGCAGGCAGAACCAGCAGAATCTGCTTGCGCCCCAACTTATCCTGTGTCAAAATAGCGGCTACCACACCCTCTCTGTCATCATCTGGGGTTACTATGATAATACCAGTGTTACCCGAACGAGAATCTGCCGCACCAAAAAGATCAGCGCCGTTACCTTGCTTCATAACTACAACCTTCCTTAGTTGCAAAAGTCTATCCCTATTGCCGTTGTTGCTCCTGTTCTAGCGTTAGCCTGGCGATGGCCCGTTCCGTCACCTCCAGGCCCGCGCGCAGTTCGGCTTCTTTATACTCGCGCACCAGCATCTGGTATTCAAGCAGGCGCGGGCGGCGCGTCGGGCGCGTGGCATACTGCTGGCGCGCCCATTCCATATGCTCCAATTGCTTGAGCAGGCTGGCGCGATGTTCCAGCAGGTGTTGCAGGGTAATCTCAGCAGAGGTTTCGCCACAGAAAAATAACCTGGTGAGAAATTCATCTTTGCTGAAACGTTCCGGCACGCTCTCGCGCAGCCAGCGTTCCAGTTCGTCCTTGCCAGCCGCGGTGAGGCGATAGACTTTCCGATTCGGGCGGCTTTTCTGCACGATCACCTCCGACTCGACCAATCCCGCGTCACTCAGACTTTTCAGCGTCGTGTAAATCTGGCTGTTGCCGGCGTTCCAGTAGCTCGCCAGGGCGCGATCAAACGCCTGCTTGATGTCATAACCGCTCATGGGGTGCGCCCCCAACAGGCCCAGGATGATATAGCGCAGCGTGTTACGCGAGGCCGCGCCGTTGCCATTTAACCCGGTTGCTTCGTATTCGGTTGTCGGTATCGCTTCAATATGTTCTGTCATGCGTTGTTTTCTATTTGATAAGATATGGCGGCGCAATTCATTGCGCCAGTAGAGACCAATTGATCGCACTCAGAGTCAATTCGGGCGCAATGAATTGCGCCGCCACATCTCTGAATTTCCATATTACGGGATGTGACACCTATTATAACATTCATGAGAAGCGATTCTCTAACTCTGACCAGCGATGCTCGTATATCTTGTCAGAGATACTTCTCATGATATACTCCTTTTTGGAAAACATGGCGCATGAGACATCTACTATATGCAATGAAAAGGAGAAACTCACATGGATGCCCGATTTTATAACACGACCAACCTTGACTTCGAGCGGCTGGCGACCGACCTGGAGAACTTCTTACGCACGCAGGGCTACACTGTGCAGCATCTTGGCAATAACGAGCAAATGATGGTGCAGTTGAAGAAAGGTCATGACCTGGAGGCGCTGCTGGGAATGCAGGCCGCCGTGACCATTACATTTCAGCGTTCGCAAGGCGGCGTCGTGGCAGGCGCGGGCCAGCAAAAATGGATCGATAAGGCCGCCGTCGGCGCTATCGGCCTCGCGTTTCCCCCCCTGTGGCCGCTGCTGGTGACTGCCTGTATCGGCGCGATGCGCCAGGTGGAGCTTGCCAACCGCGTCCTCGCTATCGTCGATGGCCTGGTACACCAACAGCAACCGGACACGACCGTGAGCCACGGTCCGGCCCAACCCGCGCAGTGAATTCTGCCACGAGAGGGTAGGGGCGACGCTTGCCGTCGCCCTGGGAAAAATTCTCACGCCCTGGGAAAAATTCTCACGCCCTGGGACATTTCTCTCTGGGACATTTCTCTCTGGGACATTTCACCTTGGGAAATTTTCCACCCTGGAAAAAATCACAAAGCCGTGTCATTCGCCCGAAGCCGCGCGGGGATGTGGCAAATCATGGTATAATAGCAGTTGCCTGTATGATTTTGAACGAAATTAAAGGGAGAACAGGATGGATGCGCGATTTTATAATGTTGAAGATCTTGATATCCAGCAAATTGCCAATAATCTAGAGAACATTTATCGCTCGCAGGGCTACCAGGTACAGCAAGTGAACGCGAATAAAGATCAGGTCATGGTGCAGCTCAAAAAGGGCGGCGATCTTGAGATGCTGATCGGCCTGCAAGCCGCGCTGAGCGTGATCATCCAGCGTTCCGGCGGCGGCGTCGTCGCCATGATCGGACAACAGAAATGGGTAGACAAGGCCGCCGTGGGCGCGATTGGCCTTATAGCCGCGCCGATCTTGTGGCCGCTCATGCTCACCGCCGGGGCTGGAGCCATCCGTCAGGCCAGCCTGGGCAACCAGGTTCTCAACGTCGTCGATAGCCTCGTGCGCCAGCAGCGGCCCGAAATACAGATCGGCCCCGTGCCGGTACAGATCATGCCGCAGCTTCAGCAGCAGTGGGCGCCGCCTCCGCCCCAATACCTGCCGCCACCCGCCTATATACCGCCGACACAGTATGCTCCCACGCCGCCGATTGTCGATGCCGGACCGGCGCCTGTCGCGCCCCCGCGCCGCTCGCGCCTGCGCTGTCCAGATTGCAACACGCCTTATGAACCGGGCGATACGTTTTGCACCGGCTGCGGCAAGCCGCTGGTGACGCTCTGTCCAAACTGCAAGACGGAGGTGAAGGATAGCACCGCCTTCTGTCCCAAGTGCGGCGCGTCGCTCTATCAAGCAACCTTGACACAGCCCGCGACACAGCCCGCGCCCGCACTGTCTCCGACACCGCTCTATACGCCGCCGCCCGCTCCCGCGCAAGCCGCGCCGCCGGTTCCGGTGTACACGCCGCCAACCTATACGCCGCCGCCCGCTCCCGCTCCCGCGCCATCCGCGAAGCCGTCGTATACGCCGCCGCCCGCGCAGGTCACGCCGCCTCCGACGCCTGTCTACACACCGCCGCCCGTGCCGCAGGAGCCAGCGGACGCGCCGAAGCCGACGATCACGTACCTCCCGGCTTCACCGCAGCAGACGCCCGCGCCGAAGCCGCTGCGCAAACAGCCGGACGTGCCGTACTATACGCCGCCCGTCAACCCGCAGCAGGTGTCGCCCAAACCTAAAACGCCAACGCCGCCGCCCGCGCCGAAGCCGCAGCCGATCCAGGCGAAACCCGCCGCTCAGCCTGCCTTCGATGCTGCGACCACCTGGGGCTACCTGACATTCAGCGACAGCACACAGGTCAAGCTGGCGGAAGAACGCGCTGTGGTCGGACGCGCCGATCACGATGTCGGTGGCCTACAGCCAGAGGTCGATCTCAGCACCATGCAGGGAGCCGACACCGTCTCGCGCATTCACGCGCAGATCGAGCATATCGGCAGCGAGTTTACCGTGACCGACCTGAACAGCACCAACGCGACCCGTCTCAACGGCAAACGCCTGGAGCCGGACAAGGCCACGCCGCTCGACGATGGCGACACCCTCGTCTTTGGCAAAGTACAATCAACATTCAAGAAAGCAGAAACGTTGAGGACGAATTCCTATGGCAAACAATGACTCGCCGCAAGATCAATACGGCCAGGGCTATAGCGGCTATAAAGCAGCTAAGGCAAAAGACGATCCCTATGCCAGTCACGGACCGCAGCAGCAACAACAGCAGCAATATCAAGCGCCGGACAGCTACCAGCAAGCCAGCGCCGGGCAACAGCAACAGCAACA
>DATLSW010000305.1:0-19501 GCA_035533955.1 Ktedonobacteraceae bacterium
AGTAGCGAAGAGCAGGAAGAAGTTTTTGGCCTCGATCTCCAGACCTTCTTGCAGCGGTGTCTCGAAAGCGGCCAGCACAGACTCTTTCGCCAGGCGCGCGGCGATGGGCGGCTGACTCGCGACCTTTTTCGCCAGCTTGAGAGCTTCGACGAGGTGCTGGCCCTGCGGCACGACGTGATTGACGAGGCCGTGCGCGGCCATCTCCTGCGCCGTGAATGGCTCGCCCGTCAGCACCATCTCCATCGCGCGGTACTTGCCGAAGGTGCGCGCTAAACGCTGCGTGCCGCCCGCGCCGGGGATGACGCCCAGGTTGATCTCAGGCTGGCCGAAACGCGCATTCTCTGAAGCCACGATCATGTCGCAGTGCATGGCAAGCTCGCAGCCGCCGCCGAGCGCGTAGCCGCCGACCGCCGCGATCAACGGCTTGTGAATGAAGCGGATGCGCCGCCATGACTCGAAGCCGCCGAGCATCATGTCGATGGGCGATTTGTCGGACATCTCCTTGATGTCGGCCCCAGCGGCGAAAGCCCTATCGCCCGCTCCGGTGATCACCATGCAGCGAATGGTGTCGTCGCGGTCGAAAGCTTCGAGCGCGTCGGCCAGTTCGCCCACGACGTGGTGATTGAGCGCGTTCAGCAGTTTGGGGCGATTGAGCGTGACAATGCCGACGTTTTCGTCGCGGTCTACCAGGATGTATTCATAATCTGACATGGTTCTTCCTCACAAATATGTGGCGTTACATGTGCAAACGCAAAACAACGCAATGTACAAGGGCAACCAGCGCGGTTGCCTTTTCCCATGATACAATATTTTTTCACGCGGCGAGCGTTTCCATTATGCTGCCGCGCGCGCGGCCTTCACGCGCCGTTTCGCGATGGCAGCGACCATCTCGCCGACGCCGATGGCAGCCAGGCCGAGCAGCAGGTGAATGACCTCAATGATCCAGTGCTGCGAGTCGGCGGTGAGCCATTGGCGCTGGAACAGGCCAACAATAATCACGGCCAAACCGACGATGAAGGTCAGCAGCGCGAGGCCAAAGTCACTACTACCTTTCATAAAACCTTGCGCTAAACCGATCGTCCACAGCGATAGCACGACGATGATGCCGATCAGCATGTGGACAGGCACCAGCGCGGACGTATCGGGGTTGATGACGTTCGTCCAGAAAAGGATGCCTAACACCAATTCAATCAGAAAGCCCGCGCGCAAAGTCATTTGCGCGATAGTCAAAGTTCTCATAGTTCCTCCAAAGGTATATGTACTGTTTAGTATTGTACCGCCAGCCAATGTGGCGGCGCAATTTATTGGGTCGCCTGTAAGGGCCAGCAGTCTCTCCGGGGGAGACAACCTCTCTGGGAGAGAGGTAATCATAATCGCGCCTCGCTTTAGCGCGTCCGAGGTCGATCCAGGTGTAATTCATTGCGTCGCCACGTTGGCTGGCTTTCTTCGTTTATCTTGTGCTGCAAAGCGGGCAGCGCCGGTAGCGCGACGATTACCGCTGCCACGATCAGCGCCGCGCCCACCAGGAACGGCACGCCTGGGCCGCCGTAGGCAAAGACGCTGCCCGCGAAGAGCGGCCCGATGATTCTGCCGAGGCCGCCCACGCCTTGCGCCATGCCCAACGTTTCGCCCTGCGTCTCCTCCGGGCTGGCGAACGAGAGCAGCGTCGAGATGGTCGGCGTCGCGGCCCCGTCACCGGCGCTCAGGATGCCGAGGGCCACCAGCAGCACGCCTGACTGCGTACTCCACGGCAAGAGCGCCAATCCCACCGCCAGCAGGGCCAGTCCCGCGATCATCACACCCTTCTCGCCGAAGCGTTTCACTAGTGGCCCTACTAATCCTCCTTGCATAATGACGATCACGAATCCGACATAGGTGAAAATGTAGCCATTTTGTGCCGCTCCCCAGCCAAAGGTATGCTGTGTGAAAAGCGGGAAAACCGTTTCCATTGCCGTGAACGCGATGGTGAAGAGCAGATTGATCGCGACGAGGCGTGCCACCGCTGGCGAGCGCAGCGCCAGGCGCCAACCGGCCAGCATGACATTCCTGCTTTTACGCGGCTCATGCGCGCGTTCCTGTCGTTTGCGCGTCTCCGGCAGGAAGATCGCTACCAGCAGCATATTGACGAGGGCCACGCCCAGCGCGACCCAGAATGGCACGGCCAGGCCGTGCGGCGCGAGCAGGCCGCCGACGGCAGGACCAACCACGAAACCGAGGCCGATGGCCGCGCCGATCATGCCCATGCCGCGCGCCCGCTTCTCCGGCGTCGTCGTATCGGAGACGACCGCCTGCGCCGAGCCGATGTTCGACGCGCCCACGCCGCCGATGAAGCGCGCGATCAGCAGCATCAGCAGCGACCCTGACAGCGCGGTCAGCGCGAAAGCGATGGCCTCGATCAGCAGCGACGCGATGATGACAGGCCGCCGCCCGTAACGATCCGAGAGCGATCCCAACACGGGCGTGAAGATGAGCTGCGCCAGCGCGTAGACGGTCAGTATGAGGCCGACGCCGACAGGGTTCGCGCCTAGATGTTCGGCCCAGAATGGCAGCAGGGGAATAATCAGGCCAAAGCCGGCAAAGTCGATAAAAATGGTCAGTGCCATCAGAAACAATGGCGACTTGAATATTTTTCTCACGTCAGAAAGCTCCAATCTTTAAGTCAAATCTGACTCAAAAGCTAAAAAAATGTGCGAAATCTATCATTTCTATTGAGAATTTTGCTGCGAGATTTTCTGCCGGGAAAGATGCTCAATGGCGCGCTTGAGCCAGGCAAGCTCGGCATCTAACAACGTCAACTTGTGATCGTTGACCAGTCGATGCGCGTCATCCTGAACCTCAACCTGCCCTGCCTGCCGAGCCATCAGGGCGCGATAGTTCGTCACGCGCTGGCGGCGTTGTTCCAGCAAAGCAATGGCTTCGCCCGGCGAGAGGTGGTGCAGGAAGAAAAAACAGGTATCCACGCCGCTTAGCGCGGGCGAATAGTCTTCCAACGTTTCGCGTAAGAGCGCGAGAAAGCGCGCGCGTCCCTGCTGCGTGATATAGTAGACGTCGCGCTCGCGCAGCGCCAGTTCTTCATGGGCATAGCCGGTTCCCGGAGCTTCGACGTTCTCGCGCTTCACTTCTAAGTAGCCGTCCTGAGCCAGCCGTTCAAGCTGGTAATAGATGGTCGGCTTCTTGATGAAGTCGGCGAAGAGGTCGTGGTGCTTCTCGATCACTTCGCGTATTTGCTGGCCGTACATGGGTTGTTCCATGAGCAGGCCAAGCAACATGACTTGCTTGTACATTGTCATCACCTTTAAGTCAACTCTGACATAACTATACAACAGAACAAAGGGAACGTCAAGAGCATGCCGAAGGAGTTCAGGCGGTTTTTCACGGGCTTGCCCGTGAAAAACCGCCTGAACTCCACAACGGGAGCCGCTTGCGGACCTGTATGCGAGCAAAAAAGAGTCCGTCCGGCTACCACCTTTCCAATAGCTGGACGGACTCTCTTATCTGTTCATATGGCTCACCAGCGCGTGGCAAGCCCATTATTATAGAAGAGCAATACCTGCGGAGACACCAGTGTTGCTGGTGAGGACCGCGACAGATGCGCAGTTGGTTGCGCCAGCCTTTGTCAGGGTACAGGCTTCAAGGTCGCCATTGTAGATCATGTCTACGAACAGCGTCTTATTGAGCTGCGCGAAGGTGGACGGGGCCTCACCGGCTACCGCCATCGGCGTCTCTGACATGAAGGCGAAGCCGTTTCTGCCGGCGCTATAATTCGCCAGTGTATCGGTATATTGCTCGCCCTGGATCAAGAGGTTAAGCGCGTTGTCGAAGGTCACTCCACCACCGTTCAAGCCGTTGGGATCGGTGAGCGGGCTGTTGGGGAGGAATTTAAGATTGCCACCGCGTGTGAACCGCGCGCCCTGCACCTGCGGCGCGCTGCCGGTCGCCTGGCCGGTGAAGACGCGGTACGTAGGGTTATTGGTGGGGTTCAAGACCTGGACAGCGAGCGAATCGGGAGCGATGATCTGGCTGGCAACGGAGTTTTTCAGCGTCATGGAGCCGCCGCTGCCGAGAACGTAGGTGTCAATCGTATTGCCGAAGAGATCGGTTGTCACCAGGTCCTTGTTGATGATGACAGCAGAGATATAGAACTTGCTGCTGGCATTTGTCGATTGCAGATAGGTGAGAGTGCAGCCTGAACCGATGCTGTAGGACTCCAGATCGAAGCCGGGATTGGTTTCATAGGCAGTATTGCCATGAACATCGGCAACGATATTGGAGGGCGCGCCGAAGGATGCCGTTTGCAGGTGGCTGACCTCGGCTCCCAACGATCCATCCGAATTGATGACAAAGCTATCAACAAAACCGGATGAGTCAGCTAAGAGCAGACAGGGTCCGTGGGTTTTATTTGCCATGACGGTCGCGAGGCTCGACGCACCATAATAAGCAGTCGAGGTGCAGCCATCGTTGGGGTAGTTCCCCACATGGGTCAACGTGCTGCCAGTCTGGTAGACATCGATAGAATCGGGGCAGGTTCCATCATCGACATAGAGATAATGGGAGCCGCTGCCGCTCATATCCAGCTTGCTGACGCTAATATGTTTGGGTGTGTACTGGTGAGGTACTGCCGCGGCATTTTTCAGTCTGCCTGAATGCGGGTTGCTGGCAGCCCCCGCCGTTCCTGTGGTGAACAGGAGCAACAGCAGCACAAGGATGGGTCCGACGAAAGTAAGGCGCGGTAAATGGAGACGCATAACTTTCTCTCTTTCTTCGACTCTCATTGGTGAGAGCAGTTCATTTAAGAACAACCACGCTCTGCATGAGAAGGCAGATCGACGTGATGGGGAAATATGAATGCCAAACCATACTCACATATGTCCTTTTCTCACATGGCGTTGTACGGGAATTCAATAGCAATCTACCATAAACAGAATGGCACACGTTATGGGTATCTGTTCAGCGATAGAAAGGTGCTTCTGATGTAACTTTCCCCCGATAGTACATCAAAAGGCTCGCGGGCCATCATAGCCTGCAAGATTCAGCAACTTTGCACGACACATGCGATATCCTTGTATGTGTTCGTATAGTGCTATAAAGAGTATAGTCCAGAATTTTTACAAAGTCAACGTCAGTCCTGTCCTGGTTTCTTAATCCAGTGGCGGCTGCCACACCTGCACGATCTTATCTTTGCCGCCGGAGGCAATCTGCTGTCCCGCCGTAAAGGACCAGGCCACGGTGGTGACGCTGTCAGTGTGGCCGGTGTAGGTGCAAATTTTCGTACCAGAATAAAGCTGCCAGACGGGAACTGTGCTGTCGTTGGTGCCGGAGGCGATGAACACGTCCTTTGAAAAGGACGGAGAGGCCGCCAGTACCGCGCCCGCGCCAGTAAAGCTGTTCTGTTTTGTCGCGCTGCTGGCATTCCAGACCTGCGTTGAGCCACAGGCATGTTTACTGTGATCCAGTTCACATTTCATAGTCGATTCGGATAGGTGGGGGCGCGGTTATGAGATTTCATGAAATAAATCAATGCTGTGATGTGGCGGCGCAATCAATTGCGCCACCACATCGGGCCTGCTGCCATATCTCAATGCAGCGCCACGTCCGACCAGAAGAGATGCATGCGCTCGCGCAGGGCGGCGTGTTCAGGCTGGCGCAGGTAGGGATCGCGCTGCCAGAGTTTTTCTGCCAGTGAGCGCGATAGTTCGATCAGCGGGGTGTCGCTGAGGCTGGCGACGCGCAGTTCGGGCATCCCGCTCTGGCGCACGCCCATGAAGTCGCCGGGGCCGCGCAGTTTCAGATCGGCATCGGAGAGTTTGAAGCCATCAAGCGTGTTCTGGAAGATGTCCAGGCGTTCGGCGGCCTGCGGCCCGGCGTCGGCGCTCAGCACGTAACAGTAGGATTGATCATTGCCGCGACCGACGCGCCCGCGAAACTGGTGCAACTGCGAAAGGCCGAAGCGGTCGGCATCCTCGATTACCATCACCGTCGCGTTGGGGATATCGATGCCGACCTCGATCACCGACGTCGCTACCAGGATGTCCAGCGCGTGATCGCGGAAGCGGCGCATGGTATCATCCTTGTCGGCGGACTTCATGCCGCCATGCAGCAGGCCCAGGCGCAGGTCGGGAAAGACCTCGCGGCTCAATCGCTCGTACTCCACGGTGGCGGCTTTCACTGCCAGCGACTCGGATTCGTCGATGAGCGGGAAAATGATGAAGGCTTGATGCCCTTCGGCCACTTCGCGCGCGATGAGGGTATAGGCTTCATCGCGGCGATTGCCGGTGCGCCAGCGCGAGATGATCGTCTGACGGCCCGGCGGCATCTGGTCGATTACCGAGACATCCAGGTCGCCGTAGAGTGTCAGCGCCAGCGTGCGCGGGATGGGCGTCGCTGTCATCACCAGCATGTGGGGATGGTAGCCTTTCTGGCGCAAGGCGTCGCGCTGCTCCACGCCGAAACGGTGCTGCTCATCGACAACCACCAGCCCCAATCTCTGGAAATTGACGTCTTCCTGGATCAGCGCGTGCGTGCCAATCGCCACCATCGCTGTTCCCTGCTCGATGGCGGCGCGGCCCAGGGCGCGCTCGCGCGATCGCAGGCTGCCAGTCAGCAGGACGGTGCGGATGCCGAACGGTTCGAGCATGGCGCTGATGCTGCGCGCGTGCTGCTCGGCCAGCAGTTCGGTGGGGGCCATGATCGCGCCCTGGTAGCCGTTGAGGGCGGCGATGAGCAAGACGGCGGCGGCTACCGCCGTCTTGCCCGCGCCGACATCACCCTGTAACAGGCGGCTCATGGGCTGGTCTTTGGCAAGATCGCCGCTGATCTCCTGAATGACGCGGCGCTGCGCGGGCGTGAAGCGGAACGGCAGCATCGCCTCGAACGGCTGATCGCTGGTAATGGGCGACCAGAGTGTCGCGCCGGGCAGATCGTCCTGAGCATCTTGCGGTGCTTGTTCTGCCACATCGGCAGGCGGCTTATCCTGCGCGGGCGGATCGATGAACACCCGCGCGAGATCAATGGCGAAGGCGTTGCCGCGCGGCGCTTCATATTGCCAGCGACTACGCCGCTCCTGCATGCCAAGCTGGATCAGGAAGAGTTCATCGAAGCCGAGGCGGCGGCGCGCGCTTTCCAACGCCGTCTCGCTTTCGGGATAATGAATCTGCGCGACGGCCTCCGGCAGCACCACCAGTCTGCCCTCGGAGCGCACCCAGAAGGGTAGCGGATCGGGCAGCATAGCGGCGTAGCGATCAACGACCCACTTGGCGAAGCGGCGCAAGGACTTGGCGCTCAGCCCCTCGGTCAATGGATAGACCGGCACGAGACGGCCCGTGCTGAGCAGGTCGCCCTGTTCGGGAAACTCGTGGCTGCGCACCGTGAACTCAACTTTGTTGCCGAAACGCTGCTTGACGCCGGTGACAACGAGGTACGCGCCCTGTTGCGCTTTCAACTGCTTCAGCAGAAATGGTTGATTGAACCAGGTCACGCTGATCTTGCCGCTATCGTCGGAGATGCTGGCGCTGGTGCGCGTGCGTTTGCCATTGCCGACAACGTTCTTAGACTCCCAGATCAGGCCCATCGTGGTCGTGACTTCATTGAAGGGAATGTGGGCGATTTTGGTGAGTTTGCTGTAGTCGCGGTGTTCGCGCGGGAAATAGAAAAGCAGGTCGCGCACGTTGCGGATACCGAGTCCGTGCAGCTTGGCGGCCACCGTTGGCCCGACGCCTGGCACGGCGGTGATGTCGGCCTGCAAGAGCGCGAGCGCGGCGTGGCTGGCCGACATGCCCGCGTCGAGGTGAACCGCTTCCCGCGGCGGTTTTGGCGTCGGGGCCGCTTTCGCCTCTTTGCTCTGCGGTGCAACTTGCGCCGCCGCTGGCTCGCGTCGAGGTGGCGCGGGCAGCGTTGCCGCGCTGGCAACGTCAGGCGTGCGCGGGCGTGGCTGCGCTCGCGGCTGTTCTGTTGTCTTGCTGGGCTGCTCCAGCGCGCGTTCGTGGCCGTCCAGTTCGTCAAGGATTGCCAGGGCGGCGCGCAGGTTGATGGCGCGCTGCACAGGGTCTTGCTGCCGGTAGCTCTCCAGATATTCGGCGAACTGGTAGACCGGCTTGATGTCTTGCCCGGCTTGCTTGAGCAGCTCGCTGGTCTCGTCCGCCCAGCGCACGACAAACGCCTGCAAGCCGCCGGGCTTGATGGCCTGGTCCTGGTGATGCGTGCGCTGTTCGTGCTGTAGCACCTTGCGCGCCCGCCCAATTGTTGTTGAGAGCTGATCTGTGGCTGATGACATAATTAAAGTATATTACATCTCTCTTTTGCAAGCTGGAGATATTCGCCCGAAATATCTATGCCGATGGATTTTCTTTCCAAAATTCGCGCGACATAGGTTGTCGTACCTGTGCCGCAAAATGGATCGAGAACGATGCCATCAGGCGGACAGGTGGCAAGAATAGGAATTTTACATAAATCTTCTGGATAGGGCGCGAAGTGATCGGTTCGCTTTTGTGTATCTTCCGGCAAAATATCCCATACGTCACCGGGTTTACTCCCATTTGGATGATAAAGCAGAAAATAATATCCTTTTTCCTTCAACTCTCTTGCCCTACCCGATACACCTTCCGAGTCTGAATGGGTAGTACGCTGCTGCTGGCGAATAATCATGCGGAAATCGTCAATTTCACCCAGCGTAAGCCGGTGCAGCATAGCCTCCAGGGCTGCTAAAGCGTTTTTCCTCTCCTCTTCTGTTAACGCGGTAGATAGCTCTATTTGCCTGCGATACCTCACGCCTTTTACGCCTGTGGCGGAAACTATCGCGCCGTTTACTATCCTGGCTTTTCTCGGATTACTGCGAATGGCATCCACATCATAGTAGTAGCCCTGGGCGTTTTTGACGAAATGAAAGAGGTGTTCATGAACATTGCGCAAACGATCATCGGTGTTGTCAGGACCGCCCTTGATCTTGTTCCAGATCACGTTGTTGCGTAATACCCATCCCTGTTCGTCGGTCAGCGTGACAGCGACGCGCCAGGGAATGCCGAGCAGCGTTTTGTTGAAATAACTATCTCCAATGTTCAGCCAGAACGAGCCGGAGGGTTTGAGTACCCGTTTGATTTGCTCGCAGATCGTCACAACATGTGCGATATAATCGCGGTAATCTTTTTCAAGGCCGATGCCGCCATTCTGGTATTGGCGCTTATTCCAATAGGGCGGGCTGGTCATGCAGCAATCAATAGAAGCGGCGGACAACTGCTTGAGGATGTTCAGAGCATCTCCCTGCATGAAGAGGGGCGATAGTTCATGCTCATGAACATAAGCATGAAAGGTATCTGCGATACCTGGGGCATGTTCCGTTATCCTATCTACGCTGATCATGTGATTGGCCTCGCTACACTGGACTACTATTTTTAGCGATTGTACCATCCATTGGGACGTTTGTACAGGTGGTATGGAGCGTGCGCGCGCGGCGGATTCCGTGTATAATTGGGACAAAACACGGCGGTATGGACAAGGAGGCACGCATGGCAACGGTAGAACATGGAAGCGACGAACTGGCCCCGACGCCAGCAGGCCGCGCGGCTATCATTCTGCCCAGGCTGCGCTGGGCGCAGATTCTGGCGATCAGCGTCTTCTGGCTGGCCCTCAATTTTCATTGGGCCGCGCTCGGCATCATCATTCTGCCCAGCCAGGTCTACGAGATCGTGGGGCCGCTCAACAAGGGCGACGCGCTGGCCCTTGTGCTGGTTCCCGGCGCCTTCGTCGCGCTCTTCTCCAACCCGCTCTTCGGCTTCCTCAGCGACCTCACACATGGCAAATTGGCGGCCTGGGGACGCCGCCGCCCGTATATCCTCGCTGGCACGTTGATCAATATCGGCGGCCTGCTGTGGATGGCGGCGGCGCGCGATATCCCCTCGCTGGCGATTGCCTACGTCATCGTACAGTTCTCCAATAACGCCGCCGCCGCCCCCTTTCACGCCCTGCTGCCCGATATCGTTCCCGTCGAGCAGCGCGGAATCACCTCCGGCGTGATGGGTCTGCTCTCCATCGTGGGCAACATCGGCGGAGTGATCGTGGCCGGCATCTTCGTCAACTCCGCGCTGCCTGTCGCCGCATACTATCACGGCCTCTGGCTGACCTACGGCGTCATCATCGCCGTGCTGGTCGCCTTGATGTTTATTACCATCGTTGCTGTGCGCGAGCGGCGCGGCGTCTCGGCGCAAATGCTCGCTCAGGATGCCCAGGAAACCGCGCAGATTGCCCCCGACGCGCCTGTCGCGGCGGAACCAGTTGCCAGACGACCCGCGTGGCTGACGCGCAGCACGATCATCACCATCGTTGGGACGCTGGTTGCCGTCGGCATCGTCTGGGGCATCATGGCGCTGTGGAATGTACTGCATATCGCTCATTTGATCATCAGCGGGGATGTGCAGCAGGTGATATTGGAGTTGGTCGCCACCGTTGGTATCCTGCGCCTCTTCGACTTCAATCCGCGCCGCGACCGCGACTTCGCCTGGGTCTTCGTGACGCGCCTCGTGGTGATGATGGGCATTTATACCGTGGAGGATTTCCTGCAATTCTACATGCGCGACGCCGTGCGCGCCTCCAATCCCGAACAGCAGACCACCAACTTCATCATTATCCTCTCGCTCACCAGCCTGTTCAGCGCCTT
This sequence comes from Ktedonobacteraceae bacterium, assembly GCA_035533955.1. Lineage (GTDB taxonomy): Bacteria > Chloroflexota > Ktedonobacteria > Ktedonobacterales > Ktedonobacteraceae > CADDZH01. The sequence goes on from DATLSW010000305.1 coordinate 10,646, forward strand.
CGCCGTCGGCTGGCTCTCGGACCGTTTCGGACGCAAGCGCATGGTCTATCTCTCCGGCGCACTGATGGCGCTGGTGGGCTTGATCTTCATTGTCACGCAATCGCTGCCCATCGTGTTGGCGGCGGGCGCGCTCTTCGGCCTGGGCTATGGCGCGTATATCAGCGTCGATTGGGCGCTGGTGGCCGACGTGTTGCCCTCGCATCGCAGCTATGCCCGCGACATGGGCGTGTGGAACATCGCGCTCTCGCTGCCGCAGGTGATCGCGCCGGTCATCGGTGGCCCCTTAATCGACACCTTCAACCGCGCTGGCAATCCCGTCCTCGGCTATCAGTTGCTCTTCGGCATGGCGATTCTCTATTGCCTTCTCGGCACGGTGACGGTGAGATATATTCGTGGCGTGGCGAAATGAAAGATGGTCTATGAAAAAGAGCGCGGACTCCGCGCTCTTTTTCATAGACCGTCAATAAAATTGTTTTTCTCTTTGAGCGGCTGGCCCGCGCCGTTTTTGCGCAGCATCAGCATCTCGGCGGCGATGCTCAGCGCGATCTCGTTGGGGGTTTCCGCGCCCAGGTCGAGGCCGATGGGCGTGTGTACTTCCGCCAGCTTCTCGCGCGCAAAGCCCTCTTTGAGCAGGTCGCGGAAGATGTTCTTGATTTTGCCGGAGCTGCCGATCATACCGACATAGCGGGCGTTAGTGGACAAAGCGGCGCGCAGCGCGTCCTTGTCGAGATGATGTCCGCGCGTGACAATGACGATCCAACTGGCCTCGTCCGGCTCCAACGCGCGGATCGTCTCAGGAATATCGCCGAAGGCGATCTGCACATGGTCGCTGAAGCCCTGCGGATCGGCCAGTTCGCGCCGGTCATCGACGACGACGATGCGGAAATCGAGCAGCGCGGCCAGGCGCGCCAGGGATTGCGCCACGCTGCCCGCCCCGGCGATGATCAGGCGTGGCTCAGGATACAGCACTTCGATGAACAGCTCCAGCGTGCCACCGCAACTGCCGATAGCCTCGTCCGGCTCGATATGGGCATGGGCGATGTGGGAACGGTTCTCGCGCAGCGCCTGCATGGCGGCCTCGGCCACCTGCGCGTCCGCGCTGGGAACGGAGAATGTGCCGCTCGCGCCGCCGTCCGCCCGTATCAGCATCTTCGTGCCGACGCCGCACGGCGTCGCGCCGATAGTCTTGACGACGGTGGCTACGGCCACGCGCTCGCCCCGCTTCAACGCGGCCTGTATTTCGTTGTAGATACCGGTAGCATTCATAGATAGAAACCTCGTAATCTCTCCCCGACGCTTGATCTGATACTCAACGAATGAGTATGGGGATGATCCATTATACAACATATCGCCCTGTCGCCCGCGCCGATGGTGTATGATATATGTTATGAATATTGTATCGCCGCCAAACAAATTCTATTGCAGAAACACTTGACCTTTTCGGCTTTCCTTTGTATACTAGCCCAGGTCAGGGGCGGCGTGGTCTCAGTTTTACAACGATCCGCTTTAGGATACTGCAAAATGAAGGAGCAATCCATGTCATTACTGAACCTGACCCCTGACGAACTGCTTTCGACCACGCGCGCGGTGCGCAAACGCCTGGACTTCTCGCGGCCCGTCGCGCCTGAGCTGATCCGCGAGTGCCTGGAACTGGCCGTGCAGGCTCCTACCGGCTCCAATAGCCAGAACTGGCACTTCGTTGTTGTCACCGACGCCGAGAAAAAGCGCGCTATTGCTGATTTTTATAGCCGCAGCTTCGCGAGTTATCGCCTGGCGAGCGAGGCTGGCTATCACGCGCCCGGCGCGCGCCCCGTGGCTGCCAGCATCATGATGAAGGTGCGCGACTCATCGCAGTATCTCGCCGACCATATGCACGAGGCTCCCGTCCTGCTGATCCCGTGCATTCGCGGTCGCCTCGAGGGACAGCCGACCATGAATCAGGCAGCAACCTGGGGCTCAATCTTGCCCGCCGTGTGGAGCTTCATGCTGGCGGCGCGCGCGCGCGGCCTGGGAACGGCCTGGACGACGCTGCACCTGGCCTTTGAGCAAGAGGTTGCTGCCGTGCTGGATATTCCCTATGATAAGGTGACGCAGGCCGCGCTGGTTCCCGTCGCCTACACCATCGGTACAGACTTCAAACCTGCCCCGCGCGTCGATCTGGACAAAATCGTGCATTGGGGACAATGGTAGGGGTCGATTGATCGCGCCCGTCACGGCGCGTACTGGCTGCTCTGGCCTGAAGGCGAGAGCAACTGGCGCGCCAGCGCTCGTTCGTTAGCGTCCGCCAGGGGCAATCCTGAATAGGCGATGCGCGCGGCGGTGTTGACGGCCAGCAACACGCCAAAATGCTCCAGGTAGTAGGCGATGGGAGCGTGCGTTACTATCGGAGTCGCTACCAGGCAGCCATCGGCGATGTTGGGGCCGGAGATGAAGCGGATCGACGCGCTATCGCTATTGCTTGGATCGTTCAAGAATATATCTTCCGCCGCCACGCACGAGGGATCATCGTCCAGTGTTGTGACGCCGACCGGCGCTACAGCGCGCGGCGACTGCCTGCTATCGCTGATGCCGCTATAAATGAGTAGAGGCGGAACTTGCCGCGCGCCGATCAGCGGCGTTACCTGCCACGCGCTGCCTGTCCAGGTAGTACGCACCAGCATAGGATGCGCGCCAGCTCCGGCTGCGCCGAAATCAAGTGGCTGGCTGAGCGCGATGGGCTGCCCCCCCGGTGTCGTGTAATCCCAGGACATATTTGCCAGAACTATACTCAGCCACGTTCCTGGCGTCCGCGGCAGCGGCACCGGCGCGGTCGCGGGAAAGCGCCACGGCGCGATGCACAATTGCTGGCATGTCACACCATCAATGGTCAGGGGAGATACCAGATGAGGCTGCATCGTAAAGTTGAAGCGCAGCGTCGCAATCAACGGCTGGTGCGCTGTCGTATCGCCTTGCGGGGCGGCGAAGTATAGTTCACCCGGCTGGACGCGAATGTTGTCATGGATGCCGTCAATGGTTGTCTGCATCGCCACCGCCAGCGATTGTTGTAGATTGCCGGGCAGCGTTGCCGGCGACTCGTTCAGTAAGAGAACCTGAGCGGAGAGCGTGCTGCCCGGCACGGTCAGGTAATAGGGCGTAAAATTGCAGGTATCGCCGGAGACATAGGGCGCTGAGATCGTGCAGGACTGCGCGCGGAAGGGATAAGCCGACCAGGTGAAGACGTGGCGGCCAGGAGCAAGTTTCAAGGGAGGATCAACGTCGAGGAGCGGGACGTGGCGCAGCAGATGTCCGTCAAGCGTAATCTGCTCGTTGGGTACGTTGGTATCCAGGTAGAAGAGGTTGGTTTCGGGCAGCGGCGGCAGCGTGGGCGTGGCAGCCGGAAACAGACGGCTCAGCGCGTTATGGGTGAACGCGCCAATAGACAGCGTATTGCTTGTCAGCATGATGACGACAAGCAACACAGCAGCCAGGGCCAGCGCGACTCGCAAGATGAACGCGCGCCGCCGCGTCGTCACCTGCCAGCGCCCCACCCACTCGCCCGCCGCGCCGTGCTGATCGAGCGGCATGATCTGGACGTCCGCGTCGTCCGTGTCCGGCTCAGGTATCGCGTCTGATTTCAGGCTATCCATGACCGCTCCATGCTGTCTGGTTCGCGCTTCTGAATCCTATGAACTCGTTGAGATATCTTGATCATAGCACATGTCACGTAAGCGTACAGAGATATTTACGCCGGTGGATAAGATCTCTTGAAATCTCCATCACAATCATCTATACTATTAGACAATAGAGATATCCGAAAATATTACATCATAAAACAAGAGGAACCGCGCTTTTTCGATGGAGAGACGTGATGGTTAAAAAGAGCGATGAAGACTTTTTTGCAGGTAAGCGGCCCTGGTCCCTTATTAAGGATCAGATACTGAAAGATTACATGACTCCCTACTTAGCCAAAGTCAAGGACCTTCGCCGCCCCATCTTGTTGATAGATGGTTACGCCGGTCCCGGTGTTTTTGAGGATGGCGCTGAGGGTTCGCCGGTTATCATGTGTCGAGCCGCAGAACAATCTGTCAGAGGAAGCTATCAGGCAAGGTTCATTAACAAGGAAGCCCGGTATCATGAAAAGTTAGAGGCAGTTATTCAAAGAGAGGGCTGGTCCAACTCTGCACAGGCAATTAAGGGGGATACGACCGCATTGCTACGGACATTGCCTGTGTCGCTCAAGGAGCAAACTGTTTTTCTTTATCTTGACCCATTTGGCCCTACTGGCTGCGAATTTTCACTGTTAGAACCTTTTCTCAAGCGCAATCCTCGATACAGCACAGAAATTCTTCTCACGATGAACATGCCAGGTATGCATCGCTTTGCGTCTCGCCGTGCGATTGGAAAAGGACGCCAGGATGAACAACTTATTCAGAACTATCATCGGATTATGGATAAGATTTTTGGAGGAGAGTACTGGCGCAAGATCATGTTTGATGAGAACTTGAATCCCGAAGAGCAAGAGATGCAGCTTATTGAACAATATCGACTCAAACTTGCCCGGCACTTGCCATACACAGGTTCCTGTCCAGTTCGTGAAAAAACCGATAAACGCATTAAATACTTTATCGTTTTCGCCTCTCGCCATCAAGATGCCATGCTGCTACTGAACGATATTATGGCAAAGGCTTATTTTTCCGGGATGCATAAAGCAGATTTTGTGGGGGGACTATGGGAAGACATAGACTGGCGAGAAATGCGCGTTGCCGATGACATTGATGAGGTTATCCTAAGCATGGTGGCGCAATATTCAGGCCAAACAAGGAAGTTTCTCTGGTCCATGATAGTACAGCAACATTTTATGTGTTATCTGCGGCCAGAGTATCATACTGCTGTGCGAAAGCTTCTCAATGGAAAGAAACTCAACAGCCCATCCTTCAGCGCAACCGGCAAGTTAAACGATGACATTCAATTGTATTTACCTTAGAGATGGGCTGTGCTAGTTATACCAATACGGGAACATGTGGCAATTCATCCCATGTGCGACCATCAAGCAGGCGACCGCCCGCTTTTGGTGTGAGACCTCCCCATTGCTTATGAAAGAAGGCGACACCCTCGGTCTGGCACTGATCACGCAAGCCTCGTACCCATGCAGGATCACATGGGCGATGTCCGTGACCACTTTCCCCGCCAGTGATGAGCCAGTCAATGCCATCTAAGCGCAGATTGTCTAACGGTCCTAACAGCGGCTCAGCGCTGATAAAACGCACGGCGGCTGGGACCTTGCGTAGTTGATCCGCTCGCCAGGTGTAGCGATCAAGCTCAATCGACACTCCAGCCCAAATATGAGGAGCCCAGGGCAGTGTTGGCCCAAGACGAGCAAGGCGGGGACTACGTTTTGTCAGAACTTGAAAAATATGCCAATCGGCTTTGACCATGACATCGAAAACGCGGCGAATAAAGTCATCTGGGATATCTTTATGAAATAAATCAGACATGGAGTTTACAAATATGCGCCGAGGCTTGCGCCATTGCAGGGGAATTTCAAGCCTTTCAGGCCAAAGCTTCAAGTCGAAACCTTGCTCATAAGGATGATTAGGTACGCCTCGAAAACGCTCAGCAAAGGTGAGAGCGTAACAATGATCACATCCTGGGCTTACTTTCTGGCAACCTGTTACAGGATTCCAGGTTGCATCTGTCCATTCAATGGCCGACCTATCGCTCATAGCATTTCCTCCGAACAAAAGTTCTTTTGCAGCATATTATACCCGCCAGGATGGTTCACGTCAAGTTTCGCCTCGATCACTAGGAAAGAACGCTCCTTTTGTATGTTCGTAGTATGGATATTCGCAGCCTTGCTTTGCTCTTGCAGCTATCTTCATTCTGAGGTATGGTTCACAATAGGATTTATCGCAATCTACACAGCAAACAGGAGAGAGAACACCATGCAGATGCTCATATTCAAATTGATGGTCTTTTTATACAGCGCGAGCGGCGGGCGCATCGGCGGCAAGATGAGGGGAAGAGAGGTCCTCTTGCTGACGACCACGGGGCGCAAGACCGGCAAAACGCGCACGCTGCCGCTCATCTATATCATGGATGGCGCGGATTATGTCATCACCGCTTCCAAAGGCGGCGCGGACAAACACCCCGGCTGGTTTTTCAACGTGCGCAGCAATCCGCGTGCCGCTATCCAGGTCAATAACAGGCACATGCAGGTGACGGCGGAGATCGCTGGGCCTGAGAAAAAAGCCGCACTCTGGGCGCAACTGGTGCAGGCCGCGCCCTTCTACGCCGACTATCAGAAGCGCACCCAGCGGCAGATTCCGATGGTGATTTTACATCCGGCGGATAAAACGTAGGGGCGCGATCAATCAACTCTCCATCCATCGGGAGGGGAATTGGTCGAACGCAGCCCCGCCCGTACGCTTCTACCATCGATTTTGTTGGAATCAATGGGCAGAGTCGCCGCACCTACTGAGTGAGCGGGCGGGGCAAGCCACCGCCCGCTCACTGAGATTGGAATATTTTCCTTTGTCGGCTCTGTTTAATGAGTAAGGGCCGATTTATCGCGCCCGTCTTCCTTGTAATTTTTGAAAAGCGAGGCGATTTGTGAACAGACGGAAACGCTCTGCACGCCAACGGCGCGTGCCGCTCTCTTTTGTATTTCTGAGCATCCTTCTGCTGATCCTGGCGGCGTGCGGCACAACGGGTACGACGCCGGCTAAGAACGGGACGCCGGGGCTGGCATCCAGCCAGGTCTTGACGTTTCCCAATGTCGGCATCGCGGACGCCGCGTCGCTCGATCCGGCGACGGGGCCGGACGGCAACACTGCCCAGGCCGTCGGCATGATTTACAGTGGCCTGGTGCGCTCGGACGCCAACCTGGGCGTGATACCAGACCAGGCGACGTGGCAGGTTTCGTCCAACAACACTGTCTACACCTTTCACCTGAAGCCAAACATCAAATTCTCCGATGGCACGCCCGTCACGGCGCAGACGTATGTCTATACCCTGACGCGCCAGCTTTTGCCCGCCGTCAATTCGCCCATTGCCACGTTCTTTGAAGCTAACATCAAGGGAGCGAGCGACGTGGCGAGCGGCAAGACGAAGACGCTGGCAGGCGTGCAGGCGCTCGACAGCCAGACGCTGCAAATCACGCTGACACGCCCCACGCCCTACTTCCTGGAGGTAATGACCAACTCGCTCTATTATCCTTTGAACGAGAACATGATCAACAAATACGGGCAGACGCAGTGGGGCAATAACGCCGTCGGCCCCGGTTTTGGCACCGGCCCCTTCATGATTAAAGAGTGGGATCACCACGTCAAAATGGTGCTTGTGCCGAATCCCTATTACTACGGCCCCAAAACCAAACTGACGGAAGTGGATATGCTCTTCGTCAGCGATCCTGGCACGGCCTATCGCTCGTTCGAGGCGAAACAGTATGATTTCGTCTGGAACATTCCGCCGGAAGAGCAGCCGCAGGCGCAGAGTCAGTCCGGTTTCGTCAGAAAGTCTCTGCTGCAAACAGACCTGCTGTTCTTCGACAATACCAAACCGCCGTTCAACAATCTGGCGGTGCGGCAAGCCTTCGCCTACGCGACCAATAAGCAATTGCTGGTGCAGGCGGTCTTCAAAAACGCGGTGGTTGCCGCCCAGACCATTATTCCGCCGGGGATGCCCGGCTACCAGCCGAATTATCCGGGCATACCCTATAACGCGGCGAAGGCGAAGTCGCTGCTCCAGTCGGTTTATCCCGACGTGAGCAAAATACCGCAGATTGTCTTCTCGTATCCTAGCTCGCAAGTCTCGGAGAACGAGGCTGCCGCTTTGCAGCAGATGTGGCAATCGGCGCTGGGCATCCAGGTGACGCTGCATCCTGAAGAGTTGAGTACCTATAACAACGATACGTCCGAGTTCAAAATTCAGTTCGGCTTCACGCAGTGGGGGGCTGACTTCCCTGATCCCTACGACTGGCTGACGCTGAATTTGACGACGAACGCGCCCAACAACAATGGCCGTTGGAGCGACCCGCAGTTCGATCAGCTCACCACGCAGGCGGAGCAAACGACGGGCAGCGCGCGCATCGCGCTTTACAACCAGGCCGAGGATGTCGCCATCCAGCATGTTGGCTGGCTCCCGCTTGACCACGAGGCCCTGGCCGCCATCATCCCGTCGTACATTCACGGCATCACCCTGAATGGCAACGGCCTCTACTTCGGCGACTGGTCAGGCGTGTACATCACGCAACACTAAACGCGGTACGCGCGTTCGCTATCCGGTAGAGGTGTGGCAGCGCAATCAATTGCGCCGCCTCACCACACCGGATAGGGTATGAAATAGTAGTGAGCCAGAAAGGATTGGTTTCATGGCGGTATCCCCAGGAACTATCGTTGATTATCTCGTGCCAAAACCCGCCTCGCGCCCTGTCAATCTGCTGCGCGATGGGCTGCTCGTAGTAGGCTTCAGCATCTTTACGGCGCTGTGCGCTCATGTTGCGTTTCCTTTGCCCTTCACGCTCGTGCCGGTGACGCTGCAAACGCTGGCCGTGCTGTTGACAGGCGCGGCTCTCGGCAGCAAGCGCGGCGGGCTGGCGCTGCTGCTCTACCTGGCCGAGGGCGCGGTGGGCCTGCCCGTCTTCTCGCCCATTCCGGCTGGCCCTGCTGGCCTCGCGGCCCTGCTCGGCGTAACGGCGGGCTATCTCTGGGCGTTCCCTATCGCCGCCTTTGTTACTGGATGGCTCTGCGAGCGGCGTCTGGATCGCAGTTTCCTCACTTCTGCGCTGGCGATGCTGCCCGGCACGCTGATTATCTACCTGATCGGCGTCACCTGGCTGGCCGTCGCATTCCATCTTGGCCCGCTGGCGGCGATCCAGGA
>DATLSW010000306.1:0-6445 GCA_035533955.1 Ktedonobacteraceae bacterium
TCCCCACCAGTTGTACAAACCGTCCGAGACACAGGGGCTATTCCCTGATTGCCTGACCCTGCGCATTCAACCCGACGAAGGCATATCCTTACGCTTCGCCGCCAAGATTCCTGGCGCGGCCAACCACCTGCGTGATGTCGATATGGATTTCTCCTATGCCAGCGGCTTCGGCGTCGAACCGCCCGAAGCTTACGAGCGATTGCTCGCCGACTGCATTCTGGGCGATTCGACGCTCTTCATCCGCCGCGATGAAACCGAGACGTCCTGGCGCATCATTGATAGCATCACCAGCGCGTGGCAACACATGTCTCCCGACACAGTCCATCCCTACGAGGCTGGAACATGGGGACCGGAAGAGGCAGACACGCTGATCGAACAAGATGGTCGTCATTGGGCGAATCCCTAGACGCCATACTCTCGATTGGTGAAAATGGGCTGGAGGCGTGATTTTCCACTGGCGGGAAGTCACGCCTCCAGCCCATTTTCACCATATGAAGGTTGACGTTCACGTAAACGATAATGTATGATATTACTACTAACTTTCTTCTCTCCTTTTCTAGTTCAGGAGTTTTGCATGAAAGAGACTATTGCCGTACAGGGATCGCACGACGGGGATTCTTCGGAGAGCTTACGACAGCGCACTCCGCGCTCCAGGAGGCCAGTTGGCCCGCGTTATAAGTGGGTCGCTCTGACCAACACCACGCTCGGCGTCCTGATGGCAAGTATTGACGCCAGCATTGTCTTGATCTCACTGCCGGCCATTTTTAATGGCATTGGCGTCAATCCGCTCGCGCCTGGTGAGAGCAACTACTTTCTCTGGCTGCTGCTCGGCTATATGGTGGTAACGGCCACGCTGCTTGTCACCTTCGGGCGCATCTCCGATATGTTCGGGCGCGTCAAGTTCTATAACCTGGGGTTTTTGATCTTCACCATCGGCAGCACCATGCTCTGGTTAACCCCCGGCAGAGGCAACACGGGCGCGTTGGAGTTAATCATCTTCCGCCTGATCCAGGGCGTTGGCTCAGGATTTCTCTGGGCCAATAGCACCGCAATCATTACAGACGCCTTCCCAGCCAATCAGCGCGGTTTTGCGATGGGCATCAATCAGATCGCGGCTATCCTCGGCTCCGTCATCGGGTTGATTCTGGGCGGCGTGCTGGCTTACTTTAACTGGCGTCTCGTTTTCCTGGTGAGCGTACCCGTCGGCATCGTCGGAACGATCTGGGCATATTTGATGCTGCGCGAAACCGCGACCATTCGCCGGCATCAAAAGCTCGACTTGCCCGGCAACATCACCTTCGCGCTGGGCGCAACCATTCTCTTGCTCGGCATTACCTATGGCATTGAGCCATATGGCAAGTCGCCGATTGGTTGGGGCAATCCCCTGGTGATTGGCGCGCTGGTGCTGGGTCTGCTTCTCCTCGCAGCCTTTATCTGGATAGAACGGCATACCGAGGATCCCATGTTCCAATTGAACTTGTTCAGGATACGCATGTTCGCGGCAGGCAATACGAGCAGTTTCCTGGCGAGTATTGCGCGCGGCGGCTTACAGTTCATGTTGATCATCTGGCTGCAAGGCATCTGGCTGCCGCTGCATGGCTATGACTACGCCATCACGCCGCTGTGGGCAGGCATTTATATGCTGCCGCTGCTCGTGGGTTTTGTGTTGATGGGGCCAATGAGCGGCTATCTCTCGGATCGCTTCGGCGCGCGCGTCTTCTCCACGACGGGTATGGTTATTCAGGCGGTGTGCTTTCTGCTGCTGACGTTCTTGCCCGCGAACTTCAACTACGTCGTGTTCGCCATCTTACTGTTCGTGCTGGGCTTTGGTCAGGGCATGTTCTCCGCGCCCAACACTACGGCCATTATGAACAGCGTGCCTGCCGATCAGCGCGGCGCGGCCTCCGGGATGCGCGCGACCTTCCAGAATTCGGCGTCGCTGGTCAGCATCGGCATATTCTTCAGTATCATCACTGCCGGTCTGGCGGCGGCGCTGCCGATATCGCTCTCCTCAGGGCTGCTACAAGCGGGTCTGCCGGGGAGCGTGGCACACGGCATCGCCAACTTGCCGCCGACGGCGGCGCTGTTCGCCGCCTTCCTGGGCTACAATCCGATGGCGACGTTGATTCCTGCTAAGGTGCTACACGCGCTGCCCGCGGCGCACCAGGCAACACTGCTGGGGAAAAGCTTCTTCCCGACGCTGATCTCACAGCCGTTTATGCTTGGCCTGCACGGCGTCTTCTACCTGTCGGCGGCCCTGTGCTTCATTGCCGCGTTTGCCTCGCTGCTGCGCGGGCAACGCTACATCAACGATCAAGCCAAACCAGCAGTTGACGGCCAAGCAACCGCACCTGCCGCAGCCCAATAAATTGAAATGGACTGATGAGGTTTCACAAATTAGCCAGGCTAATTTGTGAAACCTCATCAGTCCATTCCTACGCGAAATGCGGCGCTACTGTCTCCCCGAAATATTCGAGCGTTTCGAGATCGCGGAAGCGAAAGATGAAGTGCGACACGCCGAGCGCGCGGAACTGCTCTAGCTCGTTGATCACATCGGCGGCGCTGCCCGCGACGATGTGCTTATCGGGCGTGCGATAGACCCGCGCCGGATCTTCGGAAACGCTAACCGTACCCAGGTAGGTCAGTTTGATCGCCGCGGGGTCGCGTCCGACGGCGCGGCAATGCTCTTTGAGAACGGCGACTTTATGGGCATATTGCTCGACGGTGCAGGAGTTGAAATTGTACCAATCGGCATAGCGAGCAACCACGCGCAGCGTGCGCTGCTCGCCGCCCGCGCCAATGAGCAGCGGGATCGACGGATCGGGCCGCGGCTCGCAGTAGGCATTCTCGACGCGGAAATGCTTGCCAATGTAGGTAGCTGGCTGGGATGTCCACATGGCCTTGATGATCGCCGCGGCATCCTCAAGTTGCTCGACACGTTCCCTGGGATTGGGAAATGTGTAGCCATAGGCACGATATTCTTCCTCTTTCCAGCCCGCGCCGATGCCCAGAATGCAGCGCCCGCCCGACATGGCCTGGAGGTTCGCGGCCATCTTCGCCAGCAGCGCCGGATTGCGATATGCCTGGCAGAGGACGAGCGAACCAACATGATAGCGTGGAAACTCGGCGGCGAAATACGCCAGTGTGGTGAAGCATTCGATAGTTGCCTCTTCGCCCCATTGCAGGTGATCTTCGGCCCACAGGGTAGTAAACCCTGGCGGCAGCGCCTGGATCAGGCCGCGATTGTAGGAGAAGAGGTCTTGCGCGGGAAAATTGAGCGGCTGCGGTTGCAGCATCAACCCAAAATCAGCCTGCGACATGGCGCGCTCCTCTATGCTCTGGGCCAGGAATAACCTGCCGATTGATAGATCGCTTCGATGGTTGCGAGGTTCTCGATAGTCTCTTCCAGAGAGAGAATGGGAAAACGCACAAGGCGAATGCAGGCCGCGAAATGCTCCACTTCCAATCGGTACTGGTCAAATGGCGCGAAATGCTGGTCAACCTCCTGCCCCTCGGTAGAGATAAGAACCGTCGCCTCGGTGTGTGCCGACGAAAACGGTACCCGGATAGTAATTGTACCCGCGTCGCCGATGATCTCCGTCACCTGGCGCGCCGGCAGATCGAAACTGCAATCGATCAGGCCAAAACAGCCATTGCCAAAGTCAAGCACGGCATTGGCGGATCGCTCGACCTCGCTCTCATCCGGCACAAAGACGCGCGCGCCGACAGCGAGCGGCATCCGGCCATAGATCGCGCGGCACACATTGATAGGATAGCACCCCACATCCATCAACGAGCCGCCAGCCAGGGCCGCTCGCAGGCGAATATCACGCGGACGCGAGCTGATATTGAAGGAGAACGAGGAATGCACCAGTTTGACATCGCCAATGCGCCCGTTCGCTATCTGCTCCAGCACCCACACCGTCTGCGGGTGGAAGCGATACATGAAGGCTTCCATCAACAAATTTCCGGTCTCGCGGGATACCTGCGCCATCATCGCCCCTTGTTCAGCCGTTACCGCGAGAGGCTTTTCGCATAATACATGCTTGCCTGCTTGCAGCGCTCTGATCGTCCATTCCGCGTGAAGACTGTTCGGCAAGGGATTGTAAATAGCCTCGATAGCCGGATCGTTGATCACGCTTTCATAGTTGTCGTAGACCGCGATCTCAGGCGCGAACGCGAAAAGAGCGCGCGCGCGATCAGGGTTACGACTGCCCACAGCAACCAGGCTCCCATTGGAGGAGGCATGAATAGCGGGAGCGACGTGATTGACGCCAATATTGGCAGCGCTCAGTATGCCCCAACGCACAGGGTTTTGCAGAATAGTCTCGTCTGACTGCATCTCACATTCTTCCTTTGCTCATTTGCATGATCAGGCGAGGCGCAGCGTGTGAGCAAAACCCAGCACAGCCCTGGTCGGTCGGCTCAGCCAACGCCGGATTACGGTCACGATCAGAGCGGCGATCAGCCCATCAATGGCCCCACCCAAAATATCTCCGGGATAATGCACGCCCACAAAGATGCGCGCATACCCAATACAACATCCTATCACAAATGCTACGATGAGATACCAGGTTGGCTTACGCAACAGCGATCGGCCTGACGAGGTCTGATTGCCAGCTCTGGCGGCAGTGAAAAATGGCAAGAAAGCGAGCAACAACATGCCGATCACCGCGAACGACCAGGCCAGGTGATCGCTGGGGAACGAGGCATCAGCCGCGTGCGCAACCAGCAAATGTACTTTGTGGCTGACAAACGGGCGTGGCTCAAACACAAACTGCTCGATCAGCAAGTCAATCGCGAATGCCACGACGCAGGCTACAATCACCCACAGGATGGCCGCGCGGCGCTCTTCCATGATGGCAGCCTCGCCGGGTTGCAGGGGCCGCTTGCGCCAGCTTACCGGCAATCCCCACGCGAATAAGAGAAAGACAGGCCAGAGAAAGATCAGCCAGTTGGCGAAAAAGATCATCACCGCGTCCAGCCAGGATATCGCGCCCGCCGGGGCATTAATATCTTGAAAGAGCTGATAGTTCAGGTGAATCAATGTAGACATGAACGTTACTCCTATCTTCTGAGATAGGACTATTATAGCGGTTTCTGCGTTCGGAGAAAAGAGAGGGGAGAGTATGTTTTCTATTGTGATGAAACCCCGCTGCTGGTATACTGAATATATATTTCATGCGCATCAACAACACAACCACAAGGAAGGACACCTTATGACCGTAGATATCAGCGACATCGAGACTATTGTAGCCCGGCAAAACGCCTGGCGACAGACGCAGACGATCAATCTCATTGCCAGTGAGAACACGCCCAGCGCGGCGGTACAGCGCGTGCAGACGTCGGATTTTATGGGGCGTTACGCCGAAGGGCATCCCAATCAAGGTGATAAAGTCAACCGCTATTACCAGGGGACGCGCTATATCGACGAGATCGAGAGCATGGCAGAGCAGGAGATCAAGGAATTGTTCGGCGCGCGGCAAGCGGATGTGCGCCCGATCAGCGGCAATGCCGCCAATACGGCGCTGGCGCTGGGCTGGCTGCGCGGCGGCGACACGATTATCGCCAACTCGACCGATGCCGGCGGCCATATCAGCCACGGGCCGGTCGGCGTCTTTGGGCGGCGCATCCAGGGGCGCGGGCAATCATTAAAAATGGGCGGCGACAAATCCATTAATCTGCACTACCTACCTCTGACGCCCGATCATTATCATGTCGATGGTCAGAAGACTATCGAATTGATCGACCAGGCAGCGCCGCAAGTAGTCATCATGGGCAAGAGTCTGTTCCTCTTTCCTGAGCCTGTCTCGGAAGTGGCCGCTTTCTGCAAGACGAAAGGCATCCCGCTATTGTACGACGGCGCGCATGTGCTGGGGCTGATCGCTGGCGGACAATTCCAGGACCCGCTGCACGAGGGCGCGACCTGGCTGACTGGCAGCACACACAAGACGTTCCCCGGCCCGCAGCGCGGCGTGATTCTGGGCAATCTGGACGCTGAAGGCGAGAAGAAATATTGGGGAGCAGCCGACCGCGGCGTCTTCCCCGGCTCGTCCAGCAACCATCACCTGTACAGCTTACCAGGGCTGGTGGTGGCGATCCGCGAGATGAAGCAGTACGGACGCGAGTACGCGGCGCAGATCGTGCGCAACGCCCAGGCGCTGGGCCGCGCCCTTGACCAACTTGGCACGCCCGTCGAGGCGCGCGACTTCGGCTATACGAAAAGCCATATGATCGCCGTCAATGTGGCGCAGTGGGGCGGCGGCGGCGAGGTGGCGAAACGCCTGGAAGCCAACGACATCATCGTCAACTACAACATGCTGCCCGGCGATGCCGACCCGCGCAATCCCTCCGGCCTGCGCATCGGCGTCCCCGAAATGACGCGCTTCGGCATGGACGAGCAGGCGATGGGCGAACTGGCCCAACTCATGCACGACGCCATCGA
>DATLSW010000307.1:0-4026 GCA_035533955.1 Ktedonobacteraceae bacterium
CGGATGGCTACCATCTGCAATGCCTGTCCCATTCCCGACGCGCTGGAATCGCGCCGTGCCTGTCTCCAATTAGTACCCGTGCGCCGCTTCCCGGCGGGGCAGCGCGTTTTGCCGGTCATCCAGCCATCTCAACAGAGCGACACAGACCAGCAGCCTGCCGAAGCCTATTTCCCTTGCCGCTGGTTCTATACGCTCTATGGGCGGGATCAGCCGCGCGATCTCAGCGTTTGCCAAACTTGTCCGCACTGGTTTCCACGCCCGCCGCGCGAACTCATTCCGGATTATTGGCCGCAGACCCGGAAAATGCTGCGTATCGTGAGCGGGGAAGAAGATATTACGAAACCGCCGACCGGCTTTACTCCCAACGCGCGGCGCCCACCTGACAAGCCCTGGACCTGGTGGCAGAGATTGCGCGACAAGGTTCATTTATAAATGGTGGGGAAAAGCTGAAAATTACTCTCCTTTGGCAACACTGTCGATGGCAAGCATGAGTTGGATCAGGCGCTGGATGGGCGGCCCAAGCGCGTCATTGGCCTGGAGATGAACAGCCCCATATCTGCGCAATTTTTGGGGACGAGTGTCTTCCAGATCGCACCAGAGCAGGGAAAATTCTCCCATCACACTGCGCAAGACGTTTTCTTCACCCACTTCCAGACCATAATCGAAGGTCAGTTGTACAATCTCCTCACGGACTCGCCGCGTCAGTTGCAAGAGCGCCACCTGCTGATCGGGATCGGGTGGGTTCGTGAAGCGCGTGAGGATCAACTGTGGTGGCGACTGCTGAGCAATGCGCTCTTCGAGACGCCAGACGGCCAGTTCGACGCGCCGCAGCGTGATCGTCAGCGAACGGCGCTGGCTCTCGTTGAGCAGACGAGCGAACCGTCCTCGTTCTGATGGCGTTGTTGGCATCGTAGTGTTCTCCTTGTCTCTATACGGCATACGCTGCTCTCATGCTCTATTCCATTGGTTCATCAGGTTTGATACGGCCCGGTCAATAAGAGCCGCAGACGGGTAAAAAGTGGGAGAAAGCGGGCGATGGCCGGGCTATTGAACGCGAAAACCTGCTGCTGAACTCCACCATCAGGCCGCGGGACAAAGAGGCTCAAGCTCGATCCCAAAAGCGAATAGCGCAACTGCGCTGAGGAGACGGCTGCCAGGTCGTAACGCTGCACCTGTTCTCCGGCAGAGCGTTGTCGCTTGCCGCCAGTATCGCTGATGACCGCCAGCGCCTGACGGGTGAGTGCGATCAGACGGGCAGGACTCTGGTATTCTTCCAGCGCAGGCACGAGCGCCGCTGCCAGCAGTTCTTCGCCGCCAGTATGCAACTCCTCGGTCAGCCGCTGCTCTAAACGCCGGGCAATGGGCGCAGGAACGATGCCGCCCAGCGCGGCCAACTTTTCTGCCTCGAAGCCGCGTGGTTGCCACATTTCGACCACGGGCAGGCGGCGCACGCGGTGGTCAGCGTTCCCGTCGGCACAGGGCAGAAAAGCATGCAGAATGCTGGTGAGACGCGCGAGCGCTTTCTCTTGCTCCAGCCCTGGCGGGAAATCGACGACCAGCCATTCGCTGCCGCCGCGACAGGTCACTTCCAGCGCCAGGCGCTGATAGGGCGAGTCGTCCGGTTCCAGGGAGCCGCGGAAATCAGACGGCGTTTTCCCTGCCGGGATGATCGTGATGTTCCGCAACCGTTCAAGCGGAGCCATATGAGCAATATACCCTCCAGGCAAGAAACTCGTACCCGGAGTCTGGAAATCGCGCAGCCACAGCACTTGCCGGTCTGTGACGAGGAACAGCCCCTCGTTCGCGCGCCAGGTCTGCATCCCCAATATTCCCGCGCGGTGACGCAGGAGCGGGCGCTCGACGAACGCGAGCAGGCGTTCATCGTCAAGCAAAAGATCACCCAGCGCTTGCTGGAAACGCTGCGGCACGTAACGGACCAACTGTTCTGCGTGCGCGTGAGGAGCATTGGGATCGGCTTGCAGCGCGCGATCGTGCGCCAACTGTAAACGCAGCGACGCGGAAAGTCCTTCGATGGCACGCCACGCGACAGGCCGCTCTTCTCCGTCACGCGTGAATCGGGGTTTGCTCTTCGGCTGCGCGCGCTTCTCGCGCTTGAGCAACAGGCGCGTGTCACGAATGAGTCGCGCGGCCTCGGTCGCGTCACACTGCTGCACCTCACCGGCAAATTGATCGTGTTCCTCTCGCGTTTGTGCCTGCACGTAGCTCTGCAACGGCGCGAGTTCAGCAGGTGGAAGCATCTCAAGGCTGTGATACGCCGAAAATGTTGGGTCGAGTTCTGGGACGGCAACCAGTATCCATCGCCCGGCGGGAGCGATCTGGTCGTCTTGCCGCAAGGGAAGAGCGGACAAGGCTCCCAGCAAGCGGGCCTGCACCAGCGTTCCCGGAGCGATACTGGACCCGGTCAGCAAAAGCGTCGGCCATGCTACCACTCCTTCCAGTCGCAGCATGGCAAGATCAGCCGGTAATCCGGGGGCAGCGCGATGGATGCCGTTCAGTCGCAAGCGTCCCTGGTCGCGATCCCAGGCATAGATGAGGCAGTTCTGACGCGGCTGGCGCACTTCGACTTCCAGTGTCATGACTGGCTGCTGAGCAACTTGCTTGTGTCGCTTTTCGTGCATAGTTCTGGTCCTTGTTCCTCTTTCCGTCAATCGGGGTGAACTGCCGGATGGAATTGCAACCTGACGATAAAGAAGATCGGGATCGCGGCAAGCTCGACGATCAGAGAAAAAGCTATCAACGCTGGCAGTGAGATGCCATACAGGATGCCGATGGTGGCGCTGCCGAGGAACCAGAACACGCCATAGCCGGCGGTGAACAGGCCATAAGCGGAAGCGCGTCGTTGGGCAGGAACCATCAGCGCCACCGCCGCCGGAATGATCGACTCGTGGACGCCCATGCCCAATCCCCAGAGCGCAACTCCTACCAGCGCCGCCCAGAATCCGCCGAGAAACACCAGAGGGACGAAGGCCGCCGAGAGGAGCGTCAGAGGAATCAGGACAGAGATGCCGACGCGATCAAAGAGTCGTCCGAAGATGAGCGAGCCAAGCCCGCTCACGCCCATCGCCACCGCGTAGAAGATCGGAATCCAGGCTCCTGATACCGTGGCTGTTTGCGCGAAGCGATAGGCGATGAGCGGGAAGTCGGCGAATCCCGCGGCCACCAGCACCGCGCCGGAAAGATAGAGCCAGAAGACGCGCGGCAGACCGGTGGCCCGCACGTCCGGGGGCGTTGCCTCCAACTCTTGAGGGCGCGGATAGAGCAGGCGCGCCACCACGAGAATGCTGAATGTCAGTATGGCCGGCACCAGCAGCGCGGCAAAAGCCAGGCGGTACTCACCACGAACGGCCAGCACCGCGGCAACGACGAGCGGGCCGACCATTGCGCCTGATTGATCTAACGCCTCATGGACACCAAAAGCCCAACCATAGCCCATTTCTTTGGCAGCATGTGAGAGCATCACGTCGCGCGGTGGATTGCGGGTTGCCTTGCCAAAACGCTCTAAAATAATGAGTAAGGCGGCCACCTGCCAGCTTCCCGCCAGTGCCAGCAGCGGCACCGCGGACATCTGCACGATATAGCCAAAGATCGTGATCGGCCAGTATTGCCCGGTCCGGTCACTCCAGCGCCCCGAAACCAATCGCCAGCCGTATCCCAGCAACTCTCCAAAGCCGGTCACAATCCCAATGATCGCTGCACTTGCGCCGAGTATAGCCAGGTATGGGCCAATAATACTGCGCGCGCCCTCGTAGGTGAAGTCGGCAAAAAAGCTCATCACGCCGATCAACAGGACGAATCTGAGCGCCCTGTTCTTCGCGAGAGATGGTATAGATTGTTTCATAGTTCTCCACGTTTCGCTTGCACTCAAAGATTGCGGGCATAAAAAAACTTCTACAGGTACTCTAACAGCCAGTGTCAGAGCCATGTAGAAGCTATTAGCCCAGATTCGGGCAAGGTGCGAGCTTC
Source organism: Ktedonobacteraceae bacterium (assembly GCA_035533955.1). Taxonomy (GTDB): domain Bacteria; phylum Chloroflexota; class Ktedonobacteria; order Ktedonobacterales; family Ktedonobacteraceae; genus CADDZH01. The sequence continues at coordinate 3,985 of DATLSW010000307.1, forward strand.
ATCGCAAGTTTGCGTTTACAAACACTATAGCGGAAGGATCGG
>DATLSW010000308.1:0-6752 GCA_035533955.1 Ktedonobacteraceae bacterium
TCAATAATTCGCGTGTCATTCGCATCGAGCCGCCCGTGGTGATCACGTATGAAGAGATCGACGCCATCCTTAACCGCCTGGAAGACACGCTGCAAGAGTTGCGCGGCTCCATTTCCACACCCGGCATTGTTGCTGTCGCGGAAACACCTGTAGGGGCCGACAGCCTCTCCGGGGGAGAGGTAATCTCGCGCCCGTCCGCGCCCATAGCCGCTCCTAGCACGATTGCCGCCGCATAATATCAAAACCGGGGAATGTGGCGGCATTTATGACGCCTGTGCCGATTCTGGCATCATAATGAATGTTGACGACCAGGATGGGCATGTCATTCTGAGCGGAGCGAAGAATCTCACTCGCCGCGCAGGGATTCTTCGCTCCGCTCAGAATGACATGCCCGAACTTGATCGCTAAAGTTCATAATGTCGCCGCCACAGGTAGTGTTATCATTGTCAGGCGGATTTGATCCGAAAGGAGCAAGCTATGCATATTATTGTGCTGGGCGGAGCGGGTGCGATGGGCCGCGTCACCGCGCGCGCGCTGACCGAATATGACGAGATCGATCGCGCCACCATCGCGGACTATCACGAGGGGAGCGCGCGCGCCCTGGCGACTGCCTTGAACAGCAGCAAGATCGAGGTCAGGCCGATTGACGTGAACGACGCTGAGCGGCTCGTGGCTCTCATTCGTGGCTCAGATGTGGTATTGAGCGCGGTAGACTACGCCCACAATTTGCCGGTTCTCAAAGCCTGCATCCAGGAGAAAGTTCACTACGCCGACCTCGGCGGGCTGTTTCACATGACGCGCACGCTCATGCAACTGCACGACGAGGCCAGAGCAGCGGGTATTACCGCTATCATGGGTATGGGCGGCACGCCCGGCATCACCAATATCCTGGCGCGCGCCGCCGTCGATCAGTTGGAGCGCGTTTCGAGCATCAAAGTGCAGCTTGGGTGTAGCGACGAGACGCTCTCAAGCGCGCCCCTCGTCGCGCCGTACTCGATTCGTACCATCCTCGACGAGTTTACCAAACAGCCGCAGGAATTCCAGGATGGCGCGTGGCATCCACAGCCGCCGTTGACGGGCCAGGAAGAGATTATTTTCCCGCTGCCCGTTGGGCGCGCGACGGCCATCTACTCCCTGCATTCCGAGTGCGCCACGTTCCCGCTTTCGTTCCGTGACAAGGGTATCAATCACGTCTCGTTCAAGATCGCCTTCCCTGGTGATTTCCTGACGAAGCTGAAGTTCCTTGTCGATCTGGGCTTTGGCAGCGATGAGCCAATCAACATGAGAGGCGCGAAAGTCTCGCCGCGCGAAGTGCTGGCGAAACTGCTGGAAATGACGCCATCGGAAAACGTCGAGCCGCGTGATTGCGACGTGCTGCGCGTGGTAGTCTCCGGTCACGCCAATGGGCAGCCAGTCGAGATCGCCAATCAGATCGTCGTCTTACCCTACCGGCGCTGGGGCATCAGCGCGGGCGCGCTCGACACCGGCGTGCCGCTCGCCATCGCGGGCGTCATGCTGGCGCGCGGTGAGATCAGCGAACGCGGCGCGCTCGGCCCGGAACTGTGCGTGCCGGTCGCGCCGTTCCTGCGCGAGTTGGCGCGCTACGACATGCACGCAACGCAGACGCGCACGGTTGTGTTGTCGTGATGGATGATAACCCGTAGGGGCGTGGGCTTGCCCCGCCCAAAACCGCGCATTGTTTGTATCGTTGCTCACCAGGGCTGGGCAAGCCCACGCCCCAACGGGTTATCATCCATTTACGACAACACAACCGTGCGCGTCTGCGTGGCGTGCATATCGTAGCGTACCAGTTCGCGCAGGAACGGCGCGACCGGCACGCACAGTTCCGGGCCGAGCGCGCCGCGTTCGCTGATCTCGCCGCGCGCCAGCATGACGCCCGCGATGGCGAGCGGCACGCCGGTGTCGAGCGCGCCCGCGCTGATGCCCCAGCGCCGGTAGGGTAAGACGACGATCTGATTGGTGATCTCGACTGGTTGCCCATTGGCCTGACCAGAGACTACCACGCGCAGGATGTCGCAATCGCGCGGCTCGGCGTTTTCCTGTGGCGTCATTTCCAGCAGTTTCGCCAGCACTTCGCGCGGCGAGACTTTCGCGCCTCTCATGTTGATTGGCTCATCGCTGCCAAAGCCCAGATCGACAAGGAACTTCAGCTTCGTCAGGAAATCACCGGGGAAGGCTATCTTGAACGAGACGTGATTGATACCCTTGTCACGGAACGCAAGCGGGAACGTGGCGCACTCGGAATGCAGGGAGTAGATGGCCGTCGCGCGCCCAACGGGCAGAGGGAAAATAATCTCTTCCTGGCCCGTCAGCGGCGGCTGTGGATGCCACGCGCCATCCTGGAATACCTGCGGCTGTTTGGTAAACTCGTCGAGGATGGTACGAATCGAGTATGGCGCGACGAGGGGCGCGCTTGAGAGAGTCTCGTCGCTGCACCCAAGCTGCACTTTGATACTCGCGACGCGCTCCAACTGATCGACGGCGGCACGCGCCAGGATATTGGTGATGCCGGGCGTGCCGCCCATGCCCATGATGGCAGTGATACCTGCCGTCCTGGCCTCGTCGTGCAGTTGCATGAGCGTGCGCGTCATGTGAAACAGCCCGCCGAGGTCGGCATAGTGAACTTTCTCCTGGATGCAGGCTTTGAGAACCGGCAGATTGTAGGCGTAGTCTACCGCGCTCAACACCACATCGGAGCCACGAATGAGAGCCACGAGCCGCTCAGCGTCGTTCACGTCAATCGGCCTGACGTCGATCTTGCTGCTGTTCAAGGCAGTCGCCAGGGCGCGCGCGCTCCCCTCGTGATAGTCCGCGATGGTGACGCGATCGATCTCGTCATATTCGGTCAGTGCGCGCGCGGTGACGCGGCCCATCGCACCCGCTCCGCCCAGCACAATAATATGCATAGCTTCCCTCTTTCAGGTCGCGCGCGGGTTACGCGGCGGCGCTAGTGCTGGGAGCAGTTATGGGCGCGGTCGAACTCAGCGTTTCCGCCACAGCAACAATGCCGGGTGTGGAAATGGAGCCGCGCAACTCTTGCAGCGTGTCTTCCAGGCGGTTAAGGATGGCGTCGATCTCTTCATACGTGATCACCACGGGCGGCTCGATGCGAATGACACGCGAATTATTGAGCGTGCCAGAGATGAGGACGCCGCGTTTGAAGAGGCCAGAGGCGACGGCGTAGCCGATATCGTCGTTGACGAAATGCTGGCCGATGAGCAAGCCTTTGCCGGTAATGTTGGTGTATACATCGTCATGACGCGCGGCGATTTCTTGCAAGTGACTGATAAAGTAGTCGCCCTTCTCGGCAGCCTGTTCGGGGATGCGCTCCTCCAATGTGACGTTGATGGCGGCGATGGCAGCCGCGCAGGCCAGGGGGTTGCCGCCCGTCGTCGTCGTATGAATGAACGGGTTGCTGTTCATGACGCTCCAGATTTTGGGCGTGGACATGAACGCGCCAATAGGCATGACGCCGCCGCCTAACGCTTTGGCCGCGGTGATAATATCCGGCGCAACATCCCAGTGGTTGACGCCCCACAGCTTGCCCGTGCGCCCCATGCCCGTCTGCACTTCATCGGCAATCAACAGCACTTCATATTCATCGCAGATCTGGCGCAGGCGCGGCCAGAAATCGTCGGGCGGCACAATCGCGCCGGCCTCGCCCTGTACCGGTTCCATAATCACGGCGGCAATGTCGTTGCCCACTTCGCGGGCGATGCGCAGTTGCTGTTCAACGGCGTCGGCGTCGCCATAGGGAACGTGGAAAACATTGTTATGCAGCGGCATGGCGGGACGGCGGAAGATGGCTTTGCCGGTCAACGAAAGCGAGCCTGTCGTCTTGCCGTGAAAGGCGCGCACGGCGGCAATAAATCCGCTCTTGCGCGTATAGAGTTTGGCGAGCTTCATCGCGCCCTCGACGGCTTCCGTGCCGCTGCTGACGAAGAAGCTATACTGGATATCGCCGGGGGTGATCTCCGCGAGCAGGTGCGCGAGCATTCCGCGCAGGGGATCGAGCAATTCCTGGGTCGGCAGAGGGCTTTTATCAAGTTGCGCGTGTACGGCCTGCACGACTTTGGGGTGCGCCCAGCCAAGATTGAAGACGCCAAAACCGCCCAGGCAGTCGATATATTCGCGCCCCATCACATCTTTGAAGGTGGCGCCGCGCCCCGTCCATTCGACGGCGGCGAAATCTCCGGCCTCGGCCACGGACTTGCGGTACTCAATAAAACCGCTGTTGTAATAGCGGGCGAAATTGTCCACGGTCGTCTCGACCAGCCACTCAGCCTCGCCCCGGCTTAATTGCGGCTTCTGTACTACGTCGAGATAGCGTTGAGAGTCATGGAGAGCTTTGAGTAATCCATCGGCACTCATAAAGTTCCTTTCTGGATAAGCGGACGGTAAAAACATTCCCACGCCGACCCGCTAACCGGTTGAGCGCGCCCGTAGGGGCCGATTTATCGCGCCCGTAGGGCTTGTGTCCATACGAACGGACAGCGCCTGTGGGTATGCTATGAATGCACCTATCCTTCGGGATAGCTATGCTGGTATATGCTAAAAACATCCTACGAGTGAAAAAAATCAGGGGAACGCGACATGACGCCTCTCGCGGCGCATGTCGAGGGGAAGGAAAAAGGTCAGGGGTAGCAAGTAGATAGGTGAAAGCCGCGAAACACATAGTATTTCGGGATATAGCCGCCGTGTTTATGCCCTGGAATCTCGCTGGTTTTCATAATAACGCCACGTTTCTAAGCGTGAGCTTCTGGAACTGGTTTCATCCTCTGACTACAGTATAGCCTATAAAGTAGAGTGAGCGCAAGCCCTGCACAAGGGAAGGGCTCTACTCTTCCTCAATATCCATACTCTCCCCAGGTCTTTTATTCCGTTCTCCAGGCTGAGAAAGCAAAGCGAGGATGAATAAGAGAGTCAGAGGAAACATGATCACCGCTTCGAGGTCTGCGTCCAAAATTTTGTGATAGAGCAACGCATCAATAACAAAGCCAATTCCTATCATAGCACCGCTACAGACGAGGAGCAGAAAAGTTTGTTGAAAAAATGTGAGAAAACGAAGCCATTTTCGCCCAAAAAACAGCCAGAGATAGCCAATAACCATACCGCCTGTCGCAATGGAGTCAGAAGTACACCTACAACTCTACGAGCTTACTCTTTCGGCCTTCCGACCTGTTTTCTTAGCAGCCACGGCTCGCTCAAATCATATAACGGCAGTCCCGTTTTCTCTGTGACCAACGCTGTCAAAGCCTGCATCTGTCGCTGGTATTGCTCATCTGGGAGAGTAGGCCGCCAGGGAGCAAATACTGACCGCGCATCAACGACCCGCATCCAGGTGATTCTCGAGGTCTGACTACTTAGCTCGTAATAGATCACCTTTGGCTTCCCAATCAGACTAGGGAGGCGATAACAGAGAAACAGGCACGCATTCGACCACTCCGTCGTTTTCGATGCTTTGAGTACATTCTTTCTGAGACCACGCTCGGTTATCTTGATCGTGGATTGCCATGAGACGTAATAGATGAAGATGAAAAAGATGATGATCGATGTCCCCCCAAGGAGTATTTGCCACATCTCTGGATTGGAAGTTGGCGGAGCAGGAGTCCAGGCAAGCAAGGCCACAGACCATGCAAGGAAGAACAGCACACTATAGATGAGATTGAAATGTACCTTGATGATCGAGGGAAGCCACTCTTCAAAAACTGAAGTTTCTCGTTGAAGAGGAGTCAATCCGTAAGTTCCCTTCAGTAGAGCCGAGCGGCGCCGTTCGATACGGATCAACCAGAACAGGCTCCAGGCCCACCTCAACAGACAAGCGCAACCAAACAGCGGCCCAAACACTGCCCAGAGATGATACTGGAGTTGAGCATTGACTTCTAGCCTTAATAAAAGAACAAGATAGACCATCGCAGCGATCACCCATTGCACCGTATGAACAATGTTTTGATTGAGAACGAGCTGATTACCAGATCCTGAACGACGCTGAGCGGCCATTTTCTTTCTCATCTCCATTGCTGCCGTTTTTCCCTTTCATACTTCGTTCTATATCTCAGCATTTCCTTTTGCCTCTCTTATCTGAATTCACGTATAGGCGTAGGCGGTGCCAGGGCATCTACTTCCTCTTGTAAGTACCCCATGCCAATGATATTCATTGCCACTGCACCAACCGCAACAATTTCCGCTGATGTCAATGCTGCTTGCGCAGTTTTTCCAGCAAACTCCAACATAGACCCATCACTAATGCCAGCGACTGCCACCCCAACTAAAGCCATTCCCACACCTGAACCTACACCTTTGAAGCCATCAAGCATGGAGGGTTCCAGCACATTCCCCCAGTCATTTTCTACATTTTGTACGGTAAACCATCCTAAAGGATGATTCGCCTCAGCCGCAAACCCATTGGCAATATCTTGCGCAATGCTAGCTAAAGATGGTAGTGCTGCTATAAACCCCCCAAAGGTTGGGTCTGGGGGAATTACGCCCTCGAAGAAGGTTATTAAGTTTTCTACCTGTTTGTCCCACCCAAACAAGGTATCAAGCGAAATCCAGTTTTCTAGATCACTTAATACATTCGCAAGGAAACCAAAGAAACCCGCCGCATTTTTTGCCAGTTGCTGAGCAGTCTTCTCATTTTGACACTCAACATTACATCGCAGGATCACTTTCTTAGCATGTGGCGTCGGCGACGAATTGTTCCCACTGCTTCCACCTCCATAACAGGATGG
>DATLSW010000309.1:0-25030 GCA_035533955.1 Ktedonobacteraceae bacterium
GGAATGAAGCAGTATGTACCGCCAGTTCGGCGGGAACTGACGCCTGTGGAGCGGGCGGCTCTGGCTCTCTGGCAACAGAGAGTGAAACTGCCCGCGTTGAAGCAGGAACCAACCCGCATTTGGGCCTGTCCTAAATGTCTACGTATTGGAGAACGGTAAAAGCATGATCGATTTCGCACGTCGGAAGTATGGAGTTTTTATTGATGAGCAATATCGCCGCCCCTCCGGGTTTATTGGGCAATTCATCGGCGCAAGGATGGCGCGCCAGCACCAACCAGAGAATAAATGGTCGGTTTCCTTGCTCGATCTCCAACCGTCCGATCACGTTCTGGAGATTGGTTTTGGCCCCGGAATCGCTATCGAATTGCTTGCCTCTTTGACGCCTGATGGACATGTCGCGGGAATCGATTACTCGCGTAAAATGGTTTCGCTCGCTAGCAGGCGCAATCGCGAAGCGATACAATCCGGGCGCGTGGCTCTGTGCTATGGTGAGGCAACGGTTCTCCCTTTTGCAAGCGAATCCTTTGACAAGGTGTTGAGCATCCATACCCTTTATTTCTGGCACGATCCGGTTGAGGCGCTGCGCGAAGGATGGAGAGTTCTCAAACCGGGCGGAACTTTTGCCTTGACGTTTCTTCCTAAAGAGCGCTGGCCTGGAGGAGACCTGGCGGCAACGATTAACGGTGTGTATAGTGGGGAAGAGGTTGTTTGCCTGATGAAAGACGCCGGTTTTGTTCAGGCACGCGTTGAACGCGGTCCCGAGCAGAAGCCGTTCAGGGAATTGGCCGTTGTCGGCGTGAAATACTATGAGAGGTAATGCTATTCGTTACTTTCCCCTGCCCTTTACCGTATGATTCATTTGATAGCACGAAGAGATGTTCAGCAATTCAGGGGATGGCCGATAGCGATAGATAACAGGCTATGTATCAGCCTGGAAGGGTAATGGCATGATGATTCTTTCTGTAGCGGCGAGCAGCAATACCGGTGGAACGCGCACTCTCTTGCTCTTGCTCATCATAGTGGCCGTGGCGTTAATTGTAGCGGGCGGTGTCATTGCTCTCTTCACATGGTTCCGGCAGCGCAAAGCCTCCAACGACTATCTTGCTGCGCCAAATGAGATCGAGAGGAGGTGAGATGGCCCAATCACGGCGCACTGTCGCGCCTCTGCTCATTGGCACGTTTATCTTACGCATCTGCGGCGGTGCGGGAACGATCGTGCTTGGTCTGTTTCTTGCCCATCTTTCAACGCGGACTGGCATACTGGTCACAAGTCTTGATGTTGGTTTGCTTTCCGTTGTCTACTTCGCTACAGAATTGACGCTGGCCCCGCTCATGGGCGCGCTCAGCGACCGCTTCGGACGGCGTCTCTTTCTCATTATTGGGCCGCTGATAGGGTGTTTAGAGGTTGTTCTCCTGCTCTTCACGCCGCTCAGCCATACCCTGTACTACCTGTTGAGCTTGCAAATCCTCTCCGGCATAGGTTCGGCGATGACCACACCGGTTGTGCTGAGCTACCTGGCTGAATACACGGCGGAAGTATCGTCGCGGCGCATAAGAGTGATGAGCTTTTTTGAATTAGCGACCAGCGGCGGCATCGCGGTAGGTGTGGTCGCTGGCGGTTTTGCCTGGGATGCTCTGGCCCGTGTCTCATTTCTGTTGTTGGGTCTGTTTTATTTGATGGCTGCCATCTGTATGGTTCTGGCTCCCAAAGTGCGGCAAGTGATAGAGAGCGCCAGCTTGAAACGCCGGGCTGTCCGCTACTGGCGCATCATCCGCACGCCGCGCCTGTTCATCTTTATACCCGCGTGGCTGGCGGCCAGCGCCCTGGTCAGCATCTGGCTGGGTACGCAGCTCACGTTCATCCTCTCAAAGCCTGCTCATGTGCCGCATCAAATACTCATGGGCAGCATGAGCGGCCCTGGCGGCGGCCATCGCCTCAGCCTCACGCTGGGCGCGTATGTGCTTTTCTTCGGCCTCTGTCTGCTTTTCTGGGCTTTCTTCCTCAATGGCATACCCAATTTGCGCCGTATGTTCACGTCGATAGCTGGTATCTTCGTGGCGTGCATTGCCCTCGAAGGGCTGAATCATCAAGGTCCTCATGATGTTGCCGTAAGGACGACATGGCTGCTGCTGCTGGCTCTCGGCATTTTCGCGGAAAGCGCCTTTGCCCCGGCGGCGCTCGCGTATCTGGCCGACATTTCTGAGGATGCGGCCAAAGATCGCGGGCTGCTGATGGGCCTCTATTCAATATTCCTGGGTCTGGGGCAGCTTGTGGGCAACGGACTCGGTGGCCTCTTCGCGCGCCAGTGGGGCTTCGATGGCCTGGTTTATCTGACGGCGCTGCTTGGCCTGATCGCGCTGATCTCCTTGCTGGTCCTGTTCAGGCTGGAAAAGGATCGTTTTCTGCCCGCCATCAGCACGGATGAGGCCGAAGATCGTGCTACTACACCGGTTGGATGAATTCGATACGATTGCCGAAGGGATCGCGAAACTCAAAACGTTCATAGCCAGGTATGGGTACGCCATCCAGTATTGTGATGCCATGCTCCTCTAAAAGCGTCCTCCAGGCCCCGACATCGTCTACCGCGTAGGCCAGGTGCGCCTTTGTTGCGCCTCGCTCGACGCCGTTCTCTGTGCCGACATGCACCTGCCGATCTCCCACTTGCAGCCAGAAGCCGCCGCGCCCATCTAACGACGCCGGTTTGGCGATTTCGGGCAGGCCGAGCAGGCCACAATAGAATTGGCGGCCTTGCTCCTCGCTCCCCTTTGGGATGGTAATTTGCGCGTGGTGTAGTCCTGTGATCTGCATGTCTTTAGTATGGGTATGATGGCGTTGTACTCGATGCCGCAATTGCGGCAATGATGATAAACGCAATAAAGAGAACCCAAAGCACCGTCACGACGATAGAGATGATCAGCCCGGAAAGGGCCAGGCCATGACGACTCCTGGAACGCAGGCCATTAATGGATAAAATCAACCCTGGGATAAGCATTACGGGAAAAGCAAAGGTGCCGACGAGGCTGAAAATGAAGCCGAGCAGCGCGGCTGTACTGCCGGGTTCTTCCGCCTGGGGCGTCGTGTAATAGACCTGCACCTGGGGCTGCGGGGCGTATTGCGGCTGAGGCGGCATATAGGGCGGCGGAGCATATTGCGGCTCGCGCGGGTCATAAGGCGGCGGAGCTGAATACTGTGAGTTTGTTTCCCGTGGATATTGCGTGTAATCGGGTGATGAAGACCGATACGGTCTCTGTTCGGGTGGTTGCTCGTACATGTATATTTCCTCCTCGGACAAGTTCAAACTCTTGTAATATGGATAATTGTTTCGGACATTTTTGCTACTCTATCTCATTCATCGAATGATAGCAATTATAACATGGTTTGAAGCAATCTACTATGAGCGGTATCACAATGGTACTGATCATTGTGTTGTAATCGTTGTTTTTGCAAGCTCACGCGTTTATTTCCGACCGTTTGCCGCGCGCGATATTGAACGTTCCCAGCGCGCGGGCAATCAGGGTACGTTCGCCGTCGATCTCGTTATAGATGCTTGCTTCCAGCACCGCGGTGGATCGGCCTTGATGCACGACCGTTGCCTCCGCGATCAGTTCGCCCTCTTTCACGGGTCGCAGGTAGTTGATCTTCGCCTCAATCGTTCCAAAGGGCGTGCCGGGCGGAATGAGCGACATCAACGCCATCGACATCGCCGTATCCGCCAGCGTGAAGATCACGCCGCCATGCACAGTCATATACGGGTGCATCAGGCGCTCATCGACGGAGACGCTGACGCACCCATATCCGCCATCGATCTTTTCCACACGCAAGCCGAGCAGTTGAAAAAAGCCGGCTTTGTTGGCCGACTGGAGCATTGTCGCCTCAAACTTCTGTTCGTGTTCTGTTTCTGTCATAGATGTTCGTGTCCTTTTAGTGCAAGCAGTATTCGAGCAGGTTTAACCTCATCGTCTGCGCTGCGCGCGTTCGATTTCGCGCTGCATGTCGCGTTCCGCGATAGCCTCGCGCTTGTCATACAGCTTCTTGCCGCGACAGAGGCCCAGTTCAATCTTGGCTCTGCCCCCCTTAATATACAACTTCAACGGGATCAGGGTCATGCCTTTGGTCGCAACTTTGAGCGCGAGCTGATTGATCTCGCGTTTGTGCAGCAGCAGTTTCCGGTTGCGCATCGGCTCGTGGTTGTAATACGTGCCGTGTTCGTAGACCGCGATGTGCGCGTTCTCCAACCATAGTTCGCCGTTGCGGATAATGCCATACGCTCCGCGCAGGTTGACTTTGCCCTCGCGGATCGATTTGATCTCCGTCCCCATCAACACGATGCCTGCCTCTACTGTGCGCTCGACTTCGTAGTCATGATATGCTTGCCGGTTCACCGTGATCATTTTGACCGGTACGTGGGTATTTGTTGCATGCTGCTCGTTCTTTGCCGCTGTCTTTTTTGCCATGCCGCCACCTCTCTTCTTAATCCTTATCAATTAACTTGCGATGGCCTTATAATACAACAAGGATATGGCCTGAGTCGAGAGGTTATTGTTTACCCGTCGCGCCAGGCACTGGTGTCATGTATATGGCGTAAAGCCATAAAAGCAGAGAGCATATTTTATGGAAAGGCATCGGCATGTTTTACCGTTTGGGCAAGCTTGTCGCCCGCTATCGCTGGTTGATCGTGGGTCTATGGATGGCGGCTATTATTGCCGGGCTGCCGTTCGCGCCGCGCGCAGGCGAAGTGCTGCAACCAGGCGGTTTTGTCAGCGCGAACGCGGATTCTGTGCGCGCCATTAACGTCCTGGTGCAGAAACTCCACCTGGATCAAACTATTGTGCAGGTGATTTTTAGCAGCAGCAGATATACCGCCGAGAGCCCGCAATTTGTCCAGGAATCGCAGCAGGCGCTGAAAAATATCGCAAGCTGGTCGGAAGTCTCCGGCATCGTTAGTTTTACCGCTAATCCGCGCCAGATCTCCCTGGATCGCCACGCCGCCTATGTCAATGTGCTGCTCAAGCCTGCCCCGGACAGCGCCGCGAACCTGATTCCCGAATTGCAGCGCCGCTTGCAGCCGGTTGCCAACATCCAGACCAGCATTGGCGGCGGCCCCGTCTTCTATGAAGATATTCAATCGGTCAGTGAAAGCGATCTGCGCCGCGCCGAATTTCTGGCGATTCCTTTTGCTATAATCGCTCTGTTGCTCGTCTTCCGCTCGGCGGTCGCCGCCGTGCTGCCAGCCCTCGTCGGCGGCGGAGCCGTCATCGTCTCGCTCGCGCTGATCTTCGCCCTGGGGCATATCACGTTCCTCTCCATTTTCGCGCTGAATATCACCACGCTGTTTGGTCTCGGCCTCGGCGTCGATTATTCGCTATTCATCGTCAGCCGCTTTCGTGAAGAACTGGAACGCGGGCGAACTGTGGAAGAAGCGGTCGCGGTCGCTGTTGCCACGGCCGGGCGCGCCGTCACCTTCTCCGGCCTGACCGTCACGATTGGCCTGCTTGGCCTTGTCCTTTTCAACGTCGATTTCTTGCGTTCTGTCGGTCTGGCGGGCGTCATGGTCGTCATACTGGCCGTTCTCGCCGCCATCACACTCTTGCCCGCTGCTCTTTCCATTATTGGCACGCGCATCAATGCTTTGCCCGTGCGTCTTCCCAGGCGGCGCGCGCAACATGTAGAGACCTCCCTTGTGGGGATCAGGCAAGGCGAGTATCACGGTTTCTGGTATCGCCTTTCTCATCTTGTCATGCGCTACCCGGTCAGGATTTTTGTGCCAGTGTTTATCCTGCTCATCTCGCTGGGTATACCCTTCCTCGGCGTGCGCTTCTCGGCTCCCGATGCCTCGATCTTGCCGACGTCCGTGCCGTCGCGCGCCGCTTTTGATCTGCTCAAGCAGCGTTTCAATTATGCAGACTCTAACCCGATCCTGCTGGCCGTGCAGATGCAGGGCAACGTCCTCACGTCCGGCAACATTCTCAAACTCTATGATTATGTGCAGCGCATCGAAGCCGATCCGCGTGTCGCGCGCGTGGACAGCATCGTCAGCGCCGACCCGCGCATTACGCTGGCACAGTACGAGGCGTACTACGCTCACCCGCAGTTGATCGCCGACCCCTATCTCGCGGCTCTCTTGCAATCATCGGTCTCCGGCAATACCACCATGGTGCAGGTGATCAGCAAATATGATCCGAACGATACGCGCTCGATCCAACTGGTGCAGACGATTCGCAACACGCAACCGGGCGGCGGCATGTCGGTGCTGGTAGATGGCACGACTGCCGGTGACATGGATTACGTTGATACGCTCTACACCGATTTCCCGCTGGCGGCAGGCATGGTTGCCATCGTCACCTACATTTTGCTGCTGCTCCTGTTCCGCTCGGTCGTCCTGCCCCTGAAAGCCATCGTGATGAATACGCTCTCGATCCTGGCAAGCTACGGGGCGCTGGTCCTCATTTTCCAGGATGGCTTCTTGCATCAACTGCTCGGTTTCACGCCTCTCGGCTACGTCGAAGCCTCGTCTCCCATCTTGCTGTTCTGCGCTCTGTTCGGCCTCTCGATGGACTACGAGGTCTTTCTGCTCTCGCGTATTCAGGAAGCTTTCTGGCAGACTGGCGACAATGCTCGCGCCGTCGCGCTCGGTATGCAGCGCAGCGGGGCCATCATTACCAGCGCCGCGTTGATTGTGGTCGTCGTCAGTTCGTGTTTCGCCACCGCCGACATGATCCTTGTCAAGGCGCTGGGTCTGGGCATGGCGCTCGCGGTAATCATCGATGCCACGCTGGTGCGCGGCTTGCTCGTGCCAGCCACTATGCGCCTGCTGGGCAACCTCAACTGGTGGTTGCCGTTCGTTGGCGTGCAGCGCCGCCCGCCAGCGCTGGCGAAGTACCTCGACTCTGCCCCGCCTGACGCGGCCATAGAAGCGTCAAGCGAGGTACGGGATATGGATAGTGACGTGGGAGAAAAACGATGAAAAAGTGGTTATTTGCAATAAGCCTGTTCCTGCTTTGCTCGCTCTGGCTCTCGTCCTGTAGCTTTCCCGGCATCGTCACTACGAACGCGCAACTGCCGTTGCTCAGCGCGACGCCGCGCGCGACGCCGCTGCCCCCGGTGCGTTTTCCCCAGGACGAGGCTCCCCACCGTGACCTCACCGAATGGTGGTACTATACCGGTCATTTCGATGCCGCTATGCCCAACGGACAGACGCATCACTATGGCTTTGAGTTCGTCATTTTCCAGGCGCTGCGCAGCGACTTGCCGCCCGTCTATGCCGCTCACTTTGCCATCACCGATGTGACGCGCGGGCAATTCTTCTATGCCCAGCGCCGCCTCACTGAGCCACATGCCGTCATTCCCAACGGTACCTCGACCGGAGGTTTTACTATCGCTGTTGGTGATTGGACGATGCAGGGTCTCAACGGGCTTGACCATATCGAGGCGGAGATGCCGAATTATGCCTCGCGCTTCACCTTGCAAGCTCTCAAGCCTCCCGTATTACACAACGGCAACGGCCTGATCTCAACTGGTCTGTCCGGATTCTCCTACTACTATTCGCGCACGCGCATGGTACTCTCCGGCACGTTGATCGATCATGGTCAGTCGCTTCAGGTCACGGGAACGGCCTGGATGGATCATCAATGGGGTAACTTTCTCCCGCAGGCTGGCGGCGGTTGGGACTGGTTCAGCATCCAACTGAACAACGATACCGAGATGATGCTCTACTTCATTCGCGACTCCACCGGAAAAACTGTCTCAACCTACGTCAGCTACATCGATGCCCATGCCCATGATACGCTGCTGCCCGCTAGCGCGCTGCATATGACCGTGCTGGGACATTGGCGCAGCCCTGTGACCGGTGCGAATTATCCCTCCGGCTGGCATCTCCAGGTGAGCGTTTCACACTTATCCCTCACGCTGACCCTGACGCCGGAACTGAAGGATCAGGAACTGGTCGTCTATCAATCCACCGGCAACGCCTACTGGGAAGGAGCCGTGAGCATTCAAGGCGAGAGCAACGGCCAGCCGGCGCAGGGCGAAGGCTATGTCGAGCTGACCGGCTATGCAAAGGGATGATCGAGGCATTTGCTCGTCATAAAAAAACCAACCCGGACCTGTCATTCTGAGCGCAGCGAAGAATCTCCCGCGCTCTCTCTTGATCAGGTGGCGACTTCAGATTCTTCGCTGCGCTCAGAATGACATGCAGAGAGGGCGTTTTTCATTGCATGTTATAAGACATTCCAAGGCGGCAAGGTGATGCAAGATGACATGCGAAGAGTAGCCATAAATTGCTATGGAAGCGTGAAGAAACTTTAACATGGTATACTCTAACCGATATGTTATACTTTTCGCTGGGAGAGGCAGAGTACCAACTGGCTACGCACAAAGTTATTTCATGTACGCTGCATGTTTACGCGCAATAATGTAGGGAATGCATTCATGCGCATGTGTAAATGTATTGCTCTGCTTTTACGTCTGTGCTATACTATGCTGGTTGTGAAAGCGCAACGGTATTTGGGAGAGCTGTATTTTCAAGGACGCTGGCGAGTATCGGGCTGCTTATTGTTTGTTCGCAGAGCAGACAGGAGGCAACCGTGATCGTTATGAGAGGTATCGAGGTAATTCATGGAGGCGAAGATACATCCGCCTACGATAAAAGAATCTACCATTGTCGAGCGTGTTGCGCGTATCGTTTCTAGCGTGCGCGGCACTAAGCCTGACTATACCTTCCTGGCGGCTGAACTCGAGCCGGCCATTCCTTTCGACGTCTTTGGCGTCGTGTTGTTGCGCCACGATCACCAGGGAGTGCGCGTGACGGTGTGCGAGCGCGCGGTCGATGGTTGGGGCGCGCGCTATCACCAGCATCCGTTCCAGGATTCGCAGGCCCAGCAACTCATCGCGTCTCCTACAACGATCATCCGCAATTTCCCCGATGGATTGGATGGTTTGCCTGCGCAATGCGGCGATGCGCTCAGCGGATGCCATTACATACACTCATCGTGCATCGCGCCTTTGATGGCGGAAGACCGTTTCCTGGGAATGCTCGAACTAGGTAGCAAGCAGCAGCAAACATACGATGAACCGACCTTACAACGTTTGATCCAGGCGGTGGTGCAGGTCCTGGCAAATGCTATCGAGGGAGCGCAGGTGGGAGGCAGCGCCGCAATACAAGATCGCCAGCGCAAAGCGTTACAAAACGTCTCCAGCGCGTTGACTTCACAGGTTGATCTTCCCTCTATTCTGGAGCAGATTGTTACCGGTATTGCGCAATCCTTGAATGTCGCTTCGGCCATTGTCACTTTTGATCAGCGAACAGGAGCGATGCATCTCGAAACGCAAGTTGGCCTGGACGAGGCGAAACTCCGTATCATTGTGGAAAAAACGGAAGCGACGAGCCAGCAAGCCATTATCCATGCCACGCTCTATCATCGTCAATCGTGTACGTCTGAAGATATTGGCGCTGATCCGCGTTTCCCGGTGAGCCACGCCCTGGCCGACGAGTTGGGCTTGCGTTCCATCTATTGTTATCCGCTCATCACTGGCGCCAGGGTCTATGGCGCGTTATTGCTCTGTTCGACCGAAGCAGGCGGATTTACTCCGCTCAAGACCGATATCCTCTCGCTATTTGCCAGCCAGGCCACCATTGCTATTCACAATCGTATGTTGATGGAGTCCGCTCGCCAGCGCAGCCACTTCCAGAAAGCGTTAGAGCAGTTGCAGCATGCACACGCGGCTGATGATGCGCAAGCATTGTTCATGCGTCTCCGTGAAGAGACGGAGCGCAGCTTCGGTGTCAGTTTGAGTAGCCTGCTGTTTTTCATGAGCGAGCATCTGCTGACGCGCGATGAACGCGCCTTGCAGGCGTTATTTCATCCTATGCAGCAGGAATATCCACTGGTTGCCGATGATATCGCCTGGCAGCAGGAAGCTATGAACAACTTCCCGCCTGATGCGCTGTTCTTGCGCGCCGCCAACGAGCGCGATCCCTTTTCCGCGCAAGCCTCTACCATGGCCTTTCTGACGCAAGCGGCGGAAGGTGAGCGCGAGCGCGTCCAGATGCTTGCCGAGTTGAGCCGCTTTCTGATGCAGTTGAAACAAACGCCGGGCCACGCGAACGATGCTGTCATTGTCACTGACCTGCGCGGCGGATGCGTCTATTTGAACTCCGGCGCTGAAATTCTGTGCGGCAAACAACGCGATGCCGCGTCTGGTAAGTCGCTGAGCGAAATCTTCACTCCACTATTTCCGTGCATACGCAATCGCGACGAAGTACGCCAGTACCTCCAGGAATTTCAGCAAGAGCTATTTTCCCGGCAAGAGTTGCGCTGTGTGCTGGCCCAAAAACCGGTGCAGCAGAGCCAGGAGTCGGATCGACAAACGGAGGCTATCAGCAGGGTACTCTCGCTGATGGGAAACAAAATGCTCAACCAGCAGACAGCGCGGCGCGTGGATCAGACCGCTTCAGATCAGTATTTCCATTTTTCCCGCTATCCCATGGTCGATGCGCAGGAAGCCCCGATTGCCTTCGTGCTACAAATACACGATGTCACCGAGCAAGTGCGCGACGAGAAAAACCGGTCGGCGCTGCTTTCAACGGTGTCGCACGAACTGCGCACGCCTTTGACCACGATTAAGATAGCCGTGACCGGCCTGTTGCAGCCAGATATGGAGCGGGACGAATCCACGCTGCGCGAACTGCTCGAGGACGTCAATACCGAAGCCGATCGCTTGACCATGCTGGTCAATGCGCTGGTGGAGATGTCGCGCATTGAGATGGGGGCGCTGGTTCTCGAAAAAAGCTGGTGTGATCTGGTCGAAATCCTGGATGGCGCGCTGATTCGCCAGGAGTGCGTCACCGCGGGGCATTCGCTGAACATCAACCTGCAGCCTGATCTCCCTCTGATCTATGCCGATCACGCGCAGTTGGAAAAGGTCTTTATCAACCTTATCGAAAACGCGATTCATCGCAGCCCTGCCGGCGGCGCGATTTCTATTGTCATTGGAGCGGATAGGGACGCGGGTTCTCCAACGCCAACCGTGCATGTAAGCATCTGTGATCAGGGGCCGCCGGTAGCGCTTGATGAACGGGAGCGTCTTTTCAAAACGTTCTATGGAAGAAATGGGCATGGCCTGGGTCTAAGCCTGGCTATTTGCCGGGGTATCCTCGAAGCTCACCAGGGAAAGATCACCGTGGAAGAGTCGCACCATGGCTGCGGAACGTGTTTTACGTTTGTTATGCCCGTTCATGTGCAGAACGCGCTGCCTCTCCCCGATTATGTGACGGAGGAGCGACCATGAAATCTAAAAACAAGTGCATTCTGGTCATTGATGATGAGCTTCCCATTCAGCGCATCTTGCGTCGCACCCTCGCTATGGATGGGTACACGACCTTGCTCGCCGAAACTGGCGAGCAGGCGATTGAGATGGTACGAACGCGCCGACCTGATATTATTTTGCTCGATCTCTGCCTGCCGGGTGAATTGAACGGCTTCGAAGTCTGTCGCTATCTGCGCACGCAGGTACAGACGCCCATTATTGTGATCTCTGCCCTGACCGAGGATAAGCAAAAGGTTGAAGCTTTAGACCTCGGCGCGGACGATTACTTGACCAAGCCGTTCAGTAACGATGAACTGCTGGCGCGCGTGCGAGCTTGTTTGCGCAGGGCCAGCGCCCCTGAAGCCACGGTGGAGGGATCGGCGGGACAATTCCAGATTCTGCGCAGCGACGATGGCTATCTTTCCATGGACGTGCAGGCGCGTCAGGTGCGCGCGGGCGATAAAGATGTGCGGCTCACACCGACCGAATTCGAGCTATTGAGGCAATTTATGCTCTACGCGGGGAAGGTCTTAACACATCGTTCATTATTGCGAGCGGTGTGGGGGCCGGAATATGGAGACGAGGCTGATTATTTGCGCGTCTATGTCCGGCAATTGCGCCGCAAAGTGGAGCTGGATCCATCACGCCCGCGCTATATCTTGACCGAGCCGGGCGTTGGGTATGTGTTCCGTGGCAATGTTGTTACCCTCAATTCTTAATTTTTTTTTAATATTCAGGCGGCCCGTCTTTATATCTATCTAATTCATTTTGAGGTACACTATGATTTGGAGTATGCTGTCTATGGAGGGAATGGGCTGACTTTAGTGAGTGGCTGTTGGAAGAAGAGGAGAAAATGATTCCGATAACAACATCTAGCAGATACATATTTGCTCTCTTGCTACAAGAGAAACGCATGTGGGTGTCACAAAACAGCGTTATCTATATCTATGCGGGCGTACCCTGGGGGACATTTTGTGACCTGCATGTTCGGGAAAGGAATTGGTGAGCGAATGGAGCAGCAAGAAGACCGTATCATGGATGGAGACCTGCAAACGCTTGGTCTGCAGTCCGTTTTGAAGATGCTTGCGCTAAGTGAGAAAACAGGGACGTTGTTTGTCAACTCAGGCTCAGAAACGCTTTCGCTTAGCCTGCGCAAAGGGCGCATTGTGGGGTTACAGGATGAGGGATTCCCTCAACCAGATATCCTTGCGATGCTTGCCCTGATTGGCCGTGTGGACCCGCAGCGCGTTCAGGCGCTTCACCTCCACCAGCAAGTTGGTCAGAGCATACCAATGGCGCTCGCCAAACTGGTCGAACTCAACTGGATGAGCGCGGCTGAGATGCAGCAGCGCCTGGAATTTGCCGTCACCCAGTCGATCAGTCACGCGCTGCACTGGGTTAACGGGCGTTTCGCGTTTCATCGCCAGATGCTTACCATGGACACGCGGTTGCAACCGCTTGACATTGACTCGGTTCTCCTGGAGGCGCTGCGCCAGGCGGATGAATGGGAAAAAATGGGCGAGGCGTATCTCACCCGCACCACCGCGGTACGCTGGTTGCAAGAAGTGAAAAGGGATGTGCGCAGCCTTGGGCTGGACAGGGAAGCTATCGCAGTGCTTTGCCTCTCCAATGGCGAAATCCCGCTCCAGGCAATGGCGTTGGCGCTGCTGCTCCCGGAAGCGCGCGTGGCCCGGCTCATTGCTCATTTGCTCGAATTCCGCCTGATCGAAGTAGTTGACACCGCTTTAGAGGGCGAACTACAGCGCGATCTCTCCAATCTCATTATCAAGTATCAGGCAAAACTGGCGAAGAAGCAGCAGATCGCTCGCCCGGAACAACGTCTGCTGGGCCTTGCTGAGATACTCTCCGAGTGCATTAACGCCTTACTTGCTCACCATAGCCGATACGCGAAAGGGCTGCGCGGGCGCGGCGAACTCTCCCCCGGCGAGGCAAGCCGGTTTCTGGGAAGCAAGTTCGTTCCGCAGTTTCAGCTTTTAGCGAAGCAATATCCCATTCTGGATACCGCGGAGTTCAAGCATGGGCAACTCGACTGCTCCAGTATTCTCACCTTGCAGGAATTAGTCCGCGGCGATCAACTGGAGGAGTTTTACTGGCAAGCGGCGCTTGGTCTGGCCGCGTATCTGCGCATGGTTCTCTCCGAGGTGCTGCGCGAGGAGTTCGGCAACTCGGTCACGGGCTACAACCTCAACGTGGTCTGGAAAGCGTTCCTGAACGAGGTTGATAATGAGATGCAGCAATATCAGGTGTATCGCGCCCAGCGCAATGTGCAAGCGGCTCGATCGGGCAATACCGCTTATGTCACGGCATCTTTGCCGCCGCTGAGCGTCGAGCCGCCGAGAGGCGAGCCGCATGAAATAAACACGGGTACCTATTGGTCGCGGGGAACCCAGAGTCGGTGACATGGTCTCGCGATGAGTTCACACAGCTTGAAAGGCAGGTCAATCTAAATGACTATACCAACAGTTCTCGTAGTGGATGACAGCCCGACAGTGCGTAAGATCGTCCAGATGACGCTGCAACGGGAGCATATTAGAGTGATTACTGCTTCAGACGCATTGAGCGCCCTCACCGCGGTAGCTGATGAGATGCCGGCCTTAATCCTTCTGGATATCCAATTGCCGCGCATGGATGGGTACAATATTTGTCAGATCATTCGCAAGCACATGCAATTTCGCTCAATACCGATTATAATGCTGAGTGGGAAAGATGGCTTATTTGATAAAATGCGCGGGCGGCTCGCCGGATCGACGGAGTATTTAACCAAGCCCTTTGATTCTGCCGAGTTAGTTCAGACCGTGAAGAAATATCTTGCGGATTGGGAAGAGCGTGTTCCTCCTCAACAAGAACGAGTACGTCCCCGTTTGCGCCGCCGGGGCTAAGCGCCTGCCGGAAAGAGTCGCATAACACCTGAGAAACTGGTGTCAGGGTGGTGAAGGCGTAGCAGATCCCCTGCTGCAATAGCCTATCTTTCCCATTTCACTAGCATGTTTGGTAGAGAGAGAAGGTATAATGATGCCTGGACAAAAGATCCTTGTCGTAGACGATAGTTGGACAGAACTGACGCTGATCGCTACTCCCTTACGGAATAGTGGGTTTGAAGTGATCACCGCTGTCGATGGCGACGAGGCTTTGGAAAGGGTTTTTCGAGATCGCCCACACTGTATTGTGCTGGACGTCGTTTTACCCAAACAAAATGGTTTTCAGTTGTGTCGGAAGCTCAAAAGCTGGGAAGGTAGCCGCAATATTCCGATTATTCTGTTAACCAGTAAAAACACCCCTGTAGATAAATCCTGGGGGTTAAGGCAGGGCGCGGATATGTATATGACCAAACCGTTCGATACCGATGAACTGGTCGCTAATGTCCGGCGTCTTGTCTAGAAAACGGTCAATGCCCAGAAAGATGAGGTGTGGAGCGCGATGCGCGCGGATGCGTTGTGCTGCACTAATCGTCTTTTCATGGTTAGCCGGGGAGGACGCCTTTGTCTAACAAGGATTTGAATGCGCGACAACAGCAAAATTGGAACAGGCAAGCTGTGCCTCAAGGGGCTGACCGGTCTCAAAGTCTTTCTGAGAGCGGTGAGGCTCGCCCTGCCTCGCGCGCCTCGATAGCCGCGCTGCAATCGCAGCTTGCCCAGTTGACCCAGCAGCAAGTACGCGCTGCCGAGGTTGCGCCCTCCACCGCGTCTGCTGCTGTGATCGGCGAGCAATATCTGATATTCTCTTTGCTTGATCGCGAGTTCGCTCTGAAAGCCGAGCATATTCAGGGGGTTGAACGCCTGGTGGATGTGACGACAGTGCCGCATGTGGCCTCCTGGATTAAAGGAGTCATGAATCTTCGTGGCTCCATTGCTTCCGTCGTGGACTTGCGCGTCTTTCTCGGCATGGAGGCGCTTCCACATAACCCGCGTACTCGCTTGTTGTCCGTGCAGTACAATGAAATGGTGATTTGCTTGCTCGTGGATGGTGTCAGTGAAATGGTTCCCATCGCGCGCGCGGCGATTACCCCGCTCAGCGTACGCCAGACCGCTATCCCACTGTGGGCCGCTCCCTATGCTTCTGGGAGCGCGTTAGTCAACAACCGGTTTATTGTGTTGCTTGATGCTTCTCGCCTGCTGCTTTCCGACAGAATGCAGCGCTATGAAGCTTTGAATTAATATCTTTCTTTCGATGTCTTTTGACAGGAGGTCTGGCGGATGAATCCTGATCGCAGCAACGGTGGCATGACCCTTGACAGTCTCTTGAGGAGCAGTCAAATTGCGTTAGTTGCCATCCCACTTGTACTCATCGCATTAATTGGCATTGTAGCGTATCAGCAGCCTTCTCACAGCAATCCAGCCGTGATTCTGGGCGTTGTCCTGGTGGGCGCTGTCATTACAGTCGTTGGAGTTCTTATCACTACCTACTATCTCCACCGGAGAATTAAAGACCGGCTGCTGGAACTGAATGATATCTGCCGCAGCTACAATAGCGGCGACCGCTCCATTCGCGCGCATGTGAATGGCGACGATGAACTGGCCCAGTTCGCTCTATCTTTGAACAGGGTGCTGGAAGACCAGGGAGGCGCGCAGGGAGGCATGAATGTTGGCAGCGGCGATGCTGCCGCGTTGCAGGCGCAGATCGAAAAGTTGTTGCAGGAAGTCAGCGCGGTGGGTGATGGCGACTTGCGCGTTCAGGCCGAAGTTACTCCTGACACGCTAGGCGTGCTGGCCGACTCGTTCAACTATATGATCGAGGAACTGGCAAAAGTGGTTGGGCGAGTGCAGGATACCGCCATTAAAGTCACCTCCGCGACGCGCCGTATCCTGGATGGCTCCGCTGATCTGGCTCAGGCGTCAGAAACGCAGGTCGAGCAGATTTCACAGACGACCGACGCGGTTGAAGCGCTGGCGGTGTTCATTCAAAATGTGGCCCGTAACGCTCAGTCCAGTGCGGAAGTCGCGCAGGAGGCGCTCAAGCACGCTGCCGTTGGGCAGCAGGCTGTGCGCCAGACGATTGACGGTATGATGCTCATTCGTGAGAATGTGCAGGAAACCTCGAAGAAAATCAAACGACTTGGTGAGCGTTCCAACGAAATCAGTGAGATTGTGCGTATTATTGAAGATATTGCCGATCAGACCAACCTGCTCGCTTTGAATGCCGCCATCCAGTCCGCCATGGCTGGCGAGCATGGGCGCGGGTTCGCGGTCGTCGCCGACGAAATCCGCCAACTCGCAGAACGTTCGACAGAGTCTACCAAGCGTATCGATACGCTTGTCAAGAGTATTCAGGGTGATACCTATGAAGCGGTTGTCGCTATGGAAGATAGCACGCAAGAAGTGGTCAAAGGTTCCCAACTGGCCGACGATGCTGGCCGCTCGCTGAATACCATCCTTAGCGCGGTCGAACGGCAGGCGCAAATGATCGAGGGAATAGCCCGTGCCGCGAATGAGCAGACAACCGTCTCAGAAGCGGTGGCTGTGGCGATGGGTCAGATTTCGGAAATCACGCACCGCACCAATGTTGGCACCCAGGACGCGGCTACCAGCGTGAGTTATCTTGCCGATCTGGCCGAGCAGTTACGCGCTTCAGTGTCAACGTTCCGCTTGCCTGAGCAGGGGAATGAAATGTCTGGAGCCTTCCCCAGCATGACGCCGTTCGCCGCGTTACCGGGCGGAAATGGTAATCAATACCTCCCGGCCCCTGGAGGCTCTAATGATCAGTGGGCGCAAGGTTTTGCCGATACGTTCCCGCCGCTTCCTGAGCAGGGGAACTCTGGCCCATTGGTGGCGGCATCTCAACGCAACGGTCAGGCCGCCTTCGCGAATGCTCAGGATTTTGATCCCTATGCCTTTGGCAGCCAACCTGGCTACGCGGGGCAGCAAGGCTTCGCTCAGCCTCAATCGTTCGGCAGCCAGCCTGGCTTCAACGGCCAGTCTGACTATAATGGGCAAGCGATTGATCCGTTCCCTGGTTTTGGCGGCCAGCAGGGATTCGAGTACCAGCAGGGTCAGGGCTTTGGCGGCTATGATCAAGCGCCTGCCTATACAGAGCAGCCGTTCGGTAACAACGCGCCCGGTTTTGGCGGGCAGGGGCAGCCGCCCTTCACGCCGCCGCGTCAGTCTCCGACTCCACCGCCGCCTTCCTCTGCTCGTCAACGCTGGCAGAGAGAGAATCAGCAGCAGCAGGGTCAGTCACCGTTTGGTCAGGGGCAAGATCCATTCTCTGGCAATGGGCAGTAAAAGAATCAAGTTTACGTTTCCTTCCGAGACGTCTCAGGCGTCTCGGAGTGCCGTTGCTCAATCGGCAAACAGGTATCACTGGCTCAGGGAAACGTGTAGCGAAAAGTAAGTGGGTATAAGCGACATGTCGAACACGTTTGATAAACTCTCTGTTCTCGATTCGTTTATCGAAGAGGTGAATAGCTATTTGCCGACTATTGAGGCGAACCTGCGACGCCTGGTACAGGCTCCTGGTGACATGGATGCTCTCGATGAGACCTATCGCTGCACTCACACCATCGGCGGTTCCGCGTCGATGATGGACTTCCCCGGCCTTGCTCATGTAGCTCATGGCATGGAGGATATCCTGGGCGATGTTCTGGAAGGTCTCGCTACGCTGGATGAGCCAACCATCGGGCTGTTGCAGCGCTCGTTGGGACGCTTGCGCTTTCTGCTCCAGGGCATTCATGATGGGATCGACGAAGACGCGGTAATGGCGGAGGACGATAACGATTACATGCAGTATCGCACGCAGATTGAAGCGGCCGCTCGCTCCACTGCTCCGACCGGTGAACTGCCTCTTGCCGCCGAAGAAGTTCGTCCAGAAATTTCTCTCTCGCCTGCGCCATCTCTGCCTTCGCTCGATGAAGTCCTGGAGTCGTTCCGCACTCCCGCGGTGCTAGAAGATGACAGCGACTGGTTCGAAGAGGCAGCGCCGATGACTTTGGGAAATGACGCCGATGACAGGGAGCCAGCGTCGTCCGCGCTCCCTGATTACGCTGAGCCTGCCTCGGCTAATGCCCAGAGCGCGTTAGAAAGGCTGGTTGCCAGCACCCGCCCGACTCCCATTCCCACGCCCTCTGTTGCCCCGACGCCACCCCGGCAAAACCTGATTTCTGTCAGACAGGCGCAGAGCGATACAAATGAATTGCTGCCTGCCGCGTATGCGCCGTCACAAGAGGCAGCGCCGTCCCCAGTTCCGCAGATTGTTGGCGATCTACAGGCGGAGTCGCAGTCGCTGGCCGTGCAGGCATCGTCGCTGAAAGATGTTCTTAGCCAGTTGCGCGCCGCTATGTCGGTCATTGAAGCGCAGCGAGCCGAGTTCAAAGGCTTTCTGGATGGTTCCAAAGATGCGCTTGATCGCATGGAGGACTGGGCCGGTAAGGCGATGGGCCTCAATTTGCGCAATAGTCCAGAGCAGGTGCGGCGCTATCTCCCACTCTCTGTGATGTGGGTATCGAATACCAAACTGAAAAAAGTCCTTGAACTGCTCAAGCAAATTACTGACGGTGTAGAGATGACGGATGAGCAGGTACAGATGCTGCTCAAGGAATTATCGGCCTCAATCTCCGCTTGTGGTGAAGCCTTCTTGCAAGCTCAGGCTGCCGACGCGCCTGTACTGGCCCAGGAACCGGGATGGATGCCCTGGGAGGTACAGGTCTCACGCGACGCTGAAGCGCTGCGAGAAAGCGTGACCTTCGAGCGGCGTGGTGATCCGCTGGCTTTGCGCGCGGAGATCGAGGCGTCGGTACGTGAGGAGTTGCAACGAGAGTACGAGTCGCGTCCCTTGCCGTTAGCGGCACGCGCGGAATTAGAGCGGCAGATCCGCGAGGAAGTCCGTCACGAGTTTGAGGCGCGGCGTCAGCTCCAGCAGCAAGTTATAGGCGCTGGCGCCGCGGACTCGGTAGCTGAGATCGAGGAGCGGCTGCGCAGTGAAATAGAAATCCAGGTGCGCCAGGAGTTTCTCTCCCAGATCGAAGCATCAGGTGGAGACGTAACAGGAGTGATGGGGCAGGCAGAGACATTACTCCCTCCCGCTTCCATGCCGCACACCTCGAACTTCCTCGATCAGGTGAGAACAGCCACAGGTATGTCTCCCCGCGCGCCGGTCGCGCCAGAGACGCAAGTTGGCTCGCCCGTTACTGCTCTGCCTGCTCCTACCGCACCCGCGGAAGTTACACCCAACGCGGCAGCCTTTTCGTCCGCCGGAACGGCGCGTCCTCCTTCATCGGCAGCGGCCTACAGTGGAGAATATGGCGAGGAAGCCGCCGAAATCTTCCGTATGGAGGCTGAGGAACACCTGCAAACTATAAGTATGCATGTTGCTGCCCTTGAGCAGGAACCGGGCAATCGTGAGTTAATCCAGGGTATTCGTCGCGCTACCCACACCCTGAAGGGCGCTGCTAGTATGATGGGTTTCCGCGCTATCGCTGATATTTCGCATATCTCGGAAGACCTGCTTGATAGCATCATGGAAGAGACGACTTCCATCACTCCTGCCGTGCTGAGCCTCATCCTTGATACGGCTGAGATGCTTGATGTGCTGATCAACGGACACGGAGAGAGCGATGCCGCCAGCGAAGAGGCAAAAATACAGGTCTTGCGCCTGCGGTTCGCGGATATACTTGGGTCGCAGCAAACGACTGCGTCGGCCGAGAGAGATATTGCCATAGACGAGGATGTTGATGAAGCCGCCGAAAATATGATGACCGGCACGCTTGGCGGGACGCAGTTCGGAGATACGAGTAACCGGCAGGCTGCTCGCGGCGACCTCAGTGTGCGTGTCCGCCTGCAAAAGCTCGACGAACTGGTCAATCTCTTTGGCGAATTGCTCGTGAACAGGACGATTCTCGAAGAACGTATTGAACGTCTGCTGCGGCTGGTGGCGGATACCGGCGTGAGTAGTAACCGCTTGCGCGATGTCGGCCAGAAGCTGGAGAGCCGTTTCGAGGCTGCAACCTTGCCCAGTGGCCGCACGGTGCAGGTGTTGCCGGGCATGGGGCAGGCTGCGAGCAGCAACGGCTTCGCGTCCAACGGCAATAAATCTCGCACTGAGCCGTCTCACCTGGCTGAGTTCGACGAGTTGGAGTTCGACCGTTATACCGAGTTCCATCAACTGACACGCGGTCTGAGTGAAGGCATCTCGGATATGACCACTCTGAGTACCGAAATGGAAACCGTCATTCGCGATTGTGAGAGCGTGTTTTCTCGCGAGAATCGTCTCAGCACCACGTTCCAGGATCGTTTGATGAAGGCGCGGCTGGTGCCTTTGTCCATGATAACGCCGCGTTTGTATCGCGCGGCGCAGGCAGTGGCGCTCAAGCAGGGCAAAGACTTTGAATTCATGCTGGAGGGCCAGGAGACCGAGGTTGATCGCGCTGTCTACGAAGAGATTGCCGGTCCCTTGCTGCACTTGATGCGTAATGCCATCAGCCATGCCCTCGAGACGCCGGAGATGCGCCAGCAGAAGGGCAAAACTCCGAAAGGGCAGATTAAGTTATCCGCCGGCTACGAAGGCAACCAGGTTTATATCACCGTTCGCGATGATGGAGCTGGTATCGATCCAGATCTCATCCGGCGCGCTGCCGTCGCGCGCGGGCTGATTCGCGCGGATCAAACATTGAGTGATGATGATGTAGTGAACCTGATCTTCCGCCCTGGTTTTTCCACGGCAGAGTCGCTCAGCGAGGAAAGCGGGCGCGGCGTTGGCCTGGATGTCGTCCATGATAGCGTCTCGCGGCTGCGCGGCACTTTGATGGTCGAGTCCATGCCCGGCCAGGGAACGGCCTTCACCATGAAGTTTCCGACCAGTCTGGCGATCCAGAGTGCCATGATGGTGCGAGTCAGCGATCAACAATTCGCGCTGCCCACGGTGATTGTAGGCGCTATCGGTCGCATGGATAGCTACCAACGCACGACGATTGCCGGGCGTCCAGCCGTGACGGTGCAGCATGAACATTATCCTTTGCAACTGCTGGCGGACCTGCTCTCGCTGCCATCCAGTCCGATTGATGAAAAGTCCCAGATCTTGCTGGTGAATACCGGTACGCAGCGAGTGGCTCTGGTGGTTGAAGAAATCAAAGGCAAGATGGATATCGTCATGAAGAGCCTCGGCCCGCATCTCAAAAACGTGCATGGGATCGCCGGAGGAACTGTGATGGGCAATGGGCGCGTTGTCCTTGTGCTTGAGATGAGCGAGCTACTCTCTGCGCCGCATACCCTGGGCGCTGGCGTCATCACGGCGCCCACACCGCCCGCCGCGCACGAGGCGCCCGCCGCGCCGGTGCGCGTCACCGCCAGGCCAGTCATTGCGGCAAAACCTGATGCCCCTGGAGCGACCGCCGGCGGTTCGGCGGCTCCGGCCGCGCATGGGAAGTATGTGCTGGTCGTTGATGATAGCCCCAGCGTGCGCCGCGTCGTCAGCAGTATGCTCAAGCAATATGGCTGGGAAGTCCAGATGGCGCGTGACGGCGTTGAGGCTCTCGAAATGATCTCGCGCGAAACCCCGGCAGCCGTCTTGCTCGATATTGAGATGCCGCGTATGGATGGCTACGAGTTGACCGCGACGCTCCGCGCGCAGGATCAGTACCGCACGCTGCCTCTGGTCGTTTTGACCTCGCGCGCGGCCAGCAAACACCAGCAGCACGCCATGCAGCTAGGCGCGAACGCCTATGTGGTCAAGCCGTATCAGGATGAGGAATTGATCAACTTGCTCAACGCGCTTGTCTACGGCGCGGCAGCCCGGTAGGAGGAAGCGTCATGGGCGTTGAGCGCGCGGTAACGCGCTGGTATGTGCAGCGTCAATCGCTACTCGCCGAAATCGCGAGCCTGGAAGCGCAACTCGTGCAGGGGCAGCCCAGCAATGACATTGTGCAGGCGAAAGAACGCCTCGCACAAGCGCGGGAGAAATTACGGAGATTAGGCCCATCTCCACAGCCGAAGATGGGGTAGTACAGTAACAAAACCCGACATCCCGCGGGATGTCGGGTTTTCGTTGCTATTTTTCTACTGCTTCCGCGATCAACCTGCCCATCTCTTTCGTTCCAACCACATTTTTCCCCTCCTCGCGGATGTCCTCTGTGCGATATCCGGCATCGATGATCCGTGTGACGGCAGCCTCTATCGTTTCTGCCTCCGCGGTCAGGTTGAGCGAGTAGCGCAGCAGCAGCGCGGCAGTCAGAATAGCCGCGATCGGGTTGGCCTTGTCCTGCCCGGCAATGTCGGGCGCTGAGCCGTGAATTGGCTCGTAGAGGCCGAAAAGTCCGTAAGTGGTGCGGCGCGTTCCCAGGCTGGCCGAGGGCAACATTCCCAGTGAGCCTGCCAGCATCGATGCCTCGTCGGTCAGAATGTCGCCGAACATGTTCTCCGTCACGATCACATCGAAGCTTGCCGGACGGCGAATCAAATGCATCGCGCAGGCATCGACCAGTAGATGCTCAAGCGCGATATCGGGTTGATCGGCAGCCACTTTGTCGGCGACGCTGCGCCACAGGCGCGATGAACTCAGCACGTTGGCCTTATCCACTGAGGTCACTTTCTTGCGCCTGCCGCGTGCCAGGTCAAAGGCGGTACGCACGATACGTTCGATCTCCGCCTCGGTGTAGATCAGCGTATCGATGGCTTCCACGCCGCGCGCGGTTTCGCGAATCTCGCTGGGTTTGCCATAATAAATGCCGCCTGTCAACTCGCGCACCACGAGCAGGTCCGTTCCCTGCAAGACATCCGCCTTGATCGTCGATGCATTGAGCAGCGCCGCGAATGGACGCACCGGGCGCAGATTCGCGTAGAGTTGCAAATCCCGGCGCAGGCGAAACAGCGCGCGTTCCGGCTGCTTCTTCGCGTTCGGCCCTTCATAGCGCGGAATCCCGCCAACGGCGCCAAATAAAATCGCGTCGCTCTGCTGGCACAGTTCCATCGTGCGATCAGAAATCGCCTCGCCCTCCGCCTCGATAGCGGACACGCCGACCAGCGCGTGTGTCAGACGAAACGTGTGTCCAAAGCGGCGCCCCACTGTCTCCAGGGCGCGCACCGCCTGTTCTATCACGTCCGGCCCAATGCCATCGCCGGGCAGCACGGTAATCGAATATGTTCCCAATTGTGTACTCCTTACGAGGATGTATTATGCTGCTATATCGATAGTAATCATTTGCGGGCGCTCTGCTTCCAACGGCACAGGCTCACCATGTGCGATGAGACTCTCGATATATCCAATGATTGCCTCTTGCGCTCGTTGAATGCATTCTTCAATGGTTTCTCCCTGAGTTATACACCCTGGCAGCGCCGGAACCGTTACCGTATACCCGCCCTCATCAATGTCCGGCTCTAGAATAATGGTATATTTTCTCATAAAGCGAGACTCCTTTAAAAATGAGTAAGATATCCTCCTGCTCACAGGTATTATACTCATGGGATCGCGCGTTTGCAAGCGTTTGTATTCACGTCCGGTTCATCTCCTCGGCTCTCTTGAGGGCTTGTGACAGTGGGGGAATATTATACTCGGCGTGTTCAGCATCAGTCGTGGCAGGATCAACTGCATATTCCTCCCCTATGCCTGAATCTGCCCTACAATCTCCAGAACCTCATTGCGACTGAGTTTGCTTTCACCCCGTTCCAGCGCGTGCAGTGTAGCTGTAGCCAGGGCCAGCGGGATATGAATCAAAGCCTCAAATGGGGCTGCGGGAAGGGTTCGGGCATATATAGCAGCCTGATCGAGGTGTCTCCAGGCATACTGATGCATCTGTTCCTGCGTCCATCCGACCGGGAAAAAATCCACGCCTCGCGCCAGGTCTTCCAGGCGGTTGCGCAGGATATTGACTGCCTGTAAGCCGCGACCAAACTGGATGGCAGCGGAACGATTCAATTGCTCCCCACCTGCCCAGGCCCACAGATCGCATAAGAGAACTCCCGTGGCTCCAGCCACTCCATAGGTGTAACAATTCAGGTCGTCCTCGGTTTGCACACTCCAGCCACGCTCTACCCAAACAGCCATGCGCTGCGCCATCGCAGCGGTTGCCTCCCAAATGCGTGGAGCAATTACTTCTGGTGGCAGGCACGCCCAATCTGCCAGGCGACGTGTCACTTCGGGCAAAGCCGCCTGGAATGGCGTAAAACATTTCAGAAAGGCATCAGGCGGGAAGCTTACCACTGATGTCTGGGCCTGCAATTGCTGGCTGACTTGCAGCAACAGGCTCAACTTCTCTCCGTCCTTCAGGTGCGAGTGGTCCTCAATTTCATCAATTGCGCGCATGCACAGGTAGGCCGAAGCAATAGCTTCTTGCAGGTTCGGGGATAACTGACGAATCGGGAGAAAAAACGTTCGGCTCGTCTCTTGCAGAAGGCGTAAAACATCATCAGATAGTGCCATCAGCTTTTCTCTCTCCAGACATTTATCGACTGGCGCAATACGAGAAAGCACCCGGTCAACACCAGGAGTCCAACGGGTACGATGATCCAGGGAAGAAGCAAATGGGCTACTTCCTGCCCACAGGTATTATACTCATGTGATTGTGCGTTTGCAAGTGTTCATCGAGAGCCTTGCTGCTCATTCCTGACCGTGCTATAATACACCAGAGAAACAAAGCAGAAGGCCGCTTTCATGCTGGTGGACACATCCTCGCACCAGGTCAAAAACGGCACACCCTGAGAAGATAGGAGCGTGGCAACGGCGCTGCTCAACTGCTGCTGCGTACAGGAGTTACCTATATGAGTACTGATATGAATGGGAAAA